>JAJRTI010000479.1 GCA_024278415.1 Planctomycetota bacterium
CCATGAAGACAACAACCATCGCCTTCTTCAACAACAGTGGCGGCGTAGGCCAGACGTCCCTCGTCTACCACGCAGCCTGGATGTTCGCCGAGTTGGACACGCGAGTGGTGGCGGCGGATCTCGACCCGCAGGCGAATCTGAGTGCGGCGTTCCTCGATGAGGCCCGTCTGGAGGATCTGTGGCCGGACGGCGACCATCCCCAGACGGTGCTGGGCTGCATTCAGCCCTTGCTCAAGGGAAGTGGCGACGTGGCCGATCCGCATCTGGAGGAAGTCGACGAGAGCTTGTCCCTGCTCACTGGCGACTTGGCGCTCTCAGCCTTTGAGGACGAGCTTTCTTCGCAGTGGTCAGATTGCCTCGACCAGAAAGAACGGGCCTTCCGCGTGGTGTCCGCCCTGTGGCGGATCGTGCAGAGGGCGGCCCAGATGCACGAGGCCGCGGTCGTGTTACTGGACCTCGGCCCCAATCTCGGAGCCATCAACAGGAGTGCCTTGCTCGCCGCCGACTACGTGGTGGTGCCCCTCAGCCCAGACTTGTTCTCCCTGCAAGGCCTGCGCAACTTGGGGCCCACACTGCGTCGCTGGCGCGACGAATGGAAGGAACGACT
The DNA here is from genome assembly GCA_024278415.1 of Planctomycetota bacterium. The sequence continues at coordinate 608 of JAJRTI010000479.1, forward strand.
GAGGAAGAGGCCGGACACTCAGGATCTCAACCTGCCACCGGGCGGAATGGAGCTGGCCGGCTATGTTGTGCTCCAGCATGCCGTCAGGCTCGACCGCCCGGCCACGGCCTACGAGCGTTGGCTCAGCCGCATACCCCAGGAGTACCGGACGTCTGTGTTGGACCAGCCAGAGCCCGTGGACGTCTCCATCGCGGATGACGACCTCTGCATAGCCATGCTCAGGCACTACTACAGCCTTGAGCCGCTGGCCCAGGAAGCCCGCAAGCCCATGTTCCACCTCAAGCCAGCCGATGGGGCCCTCGGCGCGCACATGAACGCCGTTCGCGGGGCTTACGAAGACTTCGAGAACCTGGCGACCCAGATCGCGAAACGAACGCAGATACCTATCGACATGCCTAACTTGTAGGGGACGCTGTTCTGGCGGACGCAGAGCAGTTCCTCCAGCGGCCCACAGAAAACACACGCAGAGGAGGCTCAAGTGCATACGTCCCAACCAGCGTTGTGTCTGCTCGCGTGCGCGCTGGCCGCCAATTCGGCCCACGCGGACTGGCAGGTCTGGACGAAGACCGAAACCATTCGCGTTCTGCGCGACGCACCGGCGGAAGAGGGCCGGCCGGCCGCGATCGCGGCCGCGCGGAACGAGTGGGAGAGCTTCCAGATACTCGTGCGTTCCGACGCGGCCGTAAGAGGGATCAACGTCGTCGCTGGTGATCTGCGCGGGCCGGGCGGCGCGCTCATCCGCGGCGCGGACGCGCGGCTGTTCCGGCAGCATCAGTTCCTGCTCGACGTGCCCACGTACCGCAACAAAAGCTTCAAGCCCGGCTGGTATCCCGACGCGCTGATCCCCTTTCGCCACCCGCTCACGCGCCAGCCCCTGGGCCAGGCGCGCCTCAAGGCGGTTCCCTTCGATCTCCCGGCGAACGCGACGCATGGCTTCTGGGTGGACGTGTTCGTGCCCGCGGATGCCAAGGCTGGCGAGTACCGCTGCACGTACCGCGTGACTGCGGAGGGGCGGGCCGCGGTGGAGATACCGGTTTCGCTCACGGTATGGGATTTCGCACTGCCGCGCGTGCCCACGCTCAAGACCGCGCTTGGCGCGCCGAACCAACGCCTGCGCGGCTACTACGCCCGCCGCGCCAAAGCCGGCAAGGAGCCGGCGCCAACGGACTGGGCCGCGGTGGACGCACAGTGCTGGGACCTCGTGTCGCGGCATCGCATCAACGCGTATCCCGACGCGGCGCTTGTGCGCCCTGTGCGCCAGGCGGACGGCTCGTGGCGCATCCCCCCAGAAAACATCGACAAGCTGCGCAAGTTCATCGACACGTACCACGTCAACGCGATCCGCACCGACCACCCGCGCCGCGTGGTCAAGGATCCCGACGCGGAACGCGAGAAGCTCCGCGCCTGGCTCAAGGCGTTCGACGTGTTGGCGGCGGAACTCGACCGGCCGAACGTCGTGCTTTACACCTATCTCAAGGACGAGCCGAACGACGAGAAGGCGTACGCGTACGTGCAGAAGTGGGGTAGGGCGGTCAAGGCCGCGCACGCTGCTCTCAAGGTCATGGTGGTCGAGCAGACCTGGACGCAGAACAAGAAGTGGGGCGACCTGTACGGCGCGATCGACATCTGGTGCCCGCTCTTTTCGCTGTTCAAGGCGGAGCGCGCGGCCAAGCGCCAAGCGCTCGGCGAGACGATCTGGACCTACACCGCGCTTTGCCAAGGCAATCCCACGCCCTGGTGGCACACGGACTTCCCGCTGCTGAACTACCGCGTACCGTCCTGGATCGCCTGGCGCTACCGCATCCGCGGCCTCCTCTACTGGGGCGGCATGGTTTTCTGGCGCCAGGTCGACGACCCCTGGACCGATCCCAAGACGCTCGACCGTCGCAAGCGCAACCCCAAGACGCTCTACAACGGCGAAGGCAGCATCTTGTACCCCGGCCGCGCGGTGGGCTACGATGGCATCGCATCCAGCCTGCGGCTCAAGGCGCTGCGCGACGGCATCGAGGACTACGAGTATCTCGCGATCCTGGAGCGCGCGGGCCTGGCCGACGAAGCGCAGAAGGTCGTCATGCCGCTGGCCGGGTCGTGGTTCAAGTGGGAAACGGACGCCAGCCAGTACGACAGTGCGCGAGCGAAACTGGCCGAGATGATCGTAGCGGCGAAGCCGTCGTCAGCGGCACAAGATGGAAGGCGCCAACCTTGACATTGTGAGCTACCGTGAGTAGCCTAGCTGGCCAGTGGAGGCACGCGGCGGAACGCGTAGGACTCACACTCATGCCTCTCGACCAACTGACCATAAACTACCCCAGCGGCTTCGAGGACGCGGTCAGTCGGACCAAGCCTGAGATGGCGGAGCACGTGCAGCTCATGGCTGCGCTTAAGATGTTCGAACTCGGCGAAGTGTCCGCAGGGCAGGCGGCTGAGTTCGCTGGGCTCTCGCGGCCCGGTTTTTTCGAGGCGTGCAGCAAGTACCGCGTGAGTGCGTTTAACTACGGCGATGAGGAGGTGGCGGCGGAGCTTCAGGCGGATCTGGCCGCGGCAAGGGACGCGATCACAAGATGATTCTCGTCTGCAATACAGGGCCGATCATCGCCCTGGCCACGGCGCATAGGCCTGGTGTCCTGGTGTTGTGGGACGACAGAGCCGGTCGTGGAGCGGCCCGCGAAGCCGGACTCGCGGTCACGGGTGTGGTTGGCCTCCTCCTGCTCGCCAAAGAACAGGGAGGCTTGCGTGAAGTCCAGCCGCTGCTCGACCAGATGAGAGGCCGCGGCTGCTGGCTTTCGGACACCACCACGGACGAAGCAACAAGGCGGGCGAAGCCCGCTTTGTCTTTTCGCCTGTCGCTGGCGAATGGATCGCGCGTGTGCGGATGCAAAGCAGCGCTACGCGCTGCCAGCCCAAGCGCCGTCAAGCCGGCGCACTCCGCAACGGAGCGTATCGACAATATGTTGTAGCGAGATTTACGCTAAGGGCCTAAAGTTGGCCGGAGAGGCGCATCCGCGGCCGCAGCCGCCCGCGAATGAACCCGATAGCACATGAGGTCACCACCGTGTTCATCAGCCATTGCCACGTCGGCGCCATCGGCTTCGGCCACCAGAAAAGCGACCCCGAAGTCGGCACGATCCCGCCGCTGCTGAAGATGCTCGACGATGCGGGCGTCGAGGGAGCGGTCGTGTTCGCTCCGTTCCCCTCGCCGGGCTTGGGCTGGCCCGGCGCGACCGCGGAGACGCACGGCGACCCGAACTGGTGGCTCCAGGAGATGCTCACGCAACATCCCCGCCTGGCCGGCTTCGCGTGCATCAACCCCGGCGACTCGGACGCGGGCGAACGGCTCAAGGTGGCGATCGGCTCAGGGCTCGTGGGCGCCAAGATCCATCCGCCTGTGCAACGCTTCACGGTCGACGATCCGGCCATCGATCCTTTTTTCGCGGCGGCAGAGGAACTGGGGATCCCGATCCACATCCACACCGGCGTGCACGGCGGCCGGCTGCGCTCGTACATGCCGTTGCTGCTCGACGACGTGTGCCAAGCCCATCCGCGGCTGCCGATCATCATGGACCACATTGGCGGGTTCGCGTTCTTCGACCAAGCGCTCGCGGTGCTGCACAACAACAAGAACTGCTACGTCGGCCTGACCCAATGTTCGGGCCGTGACCTGCGCTACGCGGTGCCGACCGACCGCATCGACATGCTGCTGCGCACGCTCGGCCCGGAGCGCATCGTGTACGGCCTGGACCATCCCTGGAACGCGGACAGCGGGCAGGCGCTCAAGGACGACATCGCGTGGATCGAGGGCTGGGACATCCCGGCGGATCAGAAGGACCTGATCCTCGGCGGCAACATCAAGCGGCTGATCGGGCGGTAGAGCCGGGGCAATGGGTGGCTCCTGTCGGTATTTAGCTTGATTTTGAGTCGCGCGCAGACTAATATACGGCCATCACGCCAGCATCGGAAGAGTCGGCACCAGCCACACGCCTCTACTAGAGGCAAGAAAGCCGTTCTATCTGTCTGATGCGCACAGGAACCTATTCTAGGGTATCAAGACGCGCTCGATGCGGGGCGCGCCTCAACGCAGACACTCTATCCCGAGCCATTGCCGATGTGGTGGAGTCGGGGCACTTTGTCGGCGGGCCGCAGGTGGCCACGCTGGAGGAGGCCTTCTCGCGGTACTGCGGCGTAGCCCATGCCACGGCCACCAATTCGGGGACGTCGGCTATCCACCTCGCACTGCTCACGGCGGGCGTCGGAGCGGGCCACGAGGTTATCACCGCACCCAACACGTTCGTGGCCACCGTGGAACCCATCTGCTATTGCGGGGCCACGCCGGTGTTCGTCGACACCGACCCCGCCAGCTTCACGCTGGACCCGAAACGCGTTGAATCCGCCGTCACCGAGCGAACCAAGGCCATTCTCGCGGTGCACTTGCACGGCCACCCGGCCGACATGGATCCTCTGGCCGAGATCGCGCGCAGGCACAATCTTGCGCTCGTCGAGGACGCCGCACAGGCGCACGGCGCGCGCTACAAGGGCCGCATGGCCGGCACGCTTGGAGACGTGGCCTGCTTCAGCTTCCACCCCGCCAAGAACCTCCCCGCGGTCGGCAACGCCGGCATGGTGCTGACCGGCGACGCAGAGATTCATGCCGCGTGCCAGACCCTCCGCAACCACGGCCGGCGCACGTGGGACATGGCCGAGGTGGTCGGATACAACTACCGCATGGACGCGATCCAAGCGGCCGTGCTGAACCTGCGGCTGCCCGGGCTGGACGCCCACAACGCGCGGCGCCGCGCGCATGCCGCGCACTACTTCGAGCGGCTCGCGGCGCTGCCTCTGCGGCTGCCTCACGAGTCGGACGGCGTCGAGCACGTATTCAACGTGTTCAGCATTTGCACGGACCGGCGCGACGCGCTCAGGCGCTTCCTCGGAGACCGCGATATCCCAACGGACGTGTACTATCCTGTGCCGATCCACCTGCACCGAGCGTACGAGCACTTGGGCTATGCCGAGGGCGACTTCCCCGCAGCCGAAGCCTACTGCCGAGAGACCTTGGCGCTGCCCATCGGCCCGGAAACGACGGACGGCCAGATTGACGACATTTGTGACGCGATCACCCTGTTCATGGAACAAACAGATGGCGCAAGTAGCTGACGAACGCATCTTTATTACCGGGGGGTTGGGCTTCATCGGGGCCTGGTTGGGCACGCGCCTCGTGGAGCACAACCAAGTCACGGTGTACGACTGCTTCCGGCGCAACGCGCTCCGGTACTCGCCTGCGCAAAGCCATGCGAACCTGACGGTCGTCAAGGGCAGCGTGCTCGACACGGAGCACTTGGCCAAGGCGATGGCGCAGTCCGAGCCGACGATCGTCATCCATCTCGCCGCGATCACGGGAGTGCCCAACTACACGACCATGCCCGTCAGCACGATTCGCACCAACATGGAGGGCACCGCGCGAGTGCTCGAATGCGCGCTCGCCCACGACTTGAAGCGTTTCGTCAACTTCTCCACCAGCGAGGTCTATGGCCCAGACGTGCGCGGCGCGCGCGAGGACGGCGCGACGAGCCAAGGCCCGGTGGGCTGCCTGCGCTGGAGCTACGCGGTGAGCAAGATCGCGGCCGAGCACCTCTGCATGGCCTACTACCACAAGAGGATGCTGCCCATCGTGTCGCTGCGGCCCTTCAACATCTACGGGCCGTGGCAGGTGGGCGAGGGCGCGGTGCATAGTTTCGTCTCCGCGGCCATCGAAGGACGGGATCTGCAAATCAACGGTGACGGGAGCCAGGTCCGCGCGTGGTGCTACGTGGCCGACCTCGTGGATGCCGCGTGCCTGGCCATGGCGCGGGACGAAGCTGTGGGCGAGGTGATCAACATCGGCAACCCCGCCGCGGAACTCACGATCATCGAACTGGCCGAGAGGGTCGTCGAGGCATGCGAGTCGTCGTCGCGGCTGGCCTTCGCCTCTGGGGCGTCGGTGGAGATCACCATGCGCACGCCCTGCATCGAGAAGGCCCAGCGGCTGCTTGGCTATACCCCCGAAGTGAGCTTCGATGAGGGGCTGCGCCAGACAATCGAGTGGTATCGCCACGCGCCCATCGAGGAAACAGAGGTCTAGCGTTGGACATCTTGGGCATCTCATTTGGGCTCGACTCGGCCGCGGCGTTGGTCCGCAACGGCCGGCCCCTCGCGGCCGCCACGGAAGAACGGTTCTCCCGCAAGAAGCACTCCGACGCGTTCCCGAGCCAGTCGATCCAGTACTGCCTCGACGCGGCCGCAACATCGCTGCGCGCAATCGACGCGGTGGCGTTTTTCTGGAACCCCGGCATCCATTTGGAGAGCTTCAACCGGCGAATCGCGTCGCAATACCGGCATCACCTCGAATACCTGTCGAACCTGCCCATGCACTTGCTGAGCATGATGGGGGGGAGCTGGCAAGACACCCGGGTCGAGTGTGTGGAACAGACCCTCCATATGGCCGGTCGGCCGAAGCCGTTGCGCATCTACTACACCACCCACCACCTGGCCCACGCGGCCAGCGCGTTCTACCCGTCGCCATTCGAGGAGGCTGCGATTCTGACCCTGGATGGATACGGGGAGAGGGCGTGCGCGCTCATGGCCAGGGGCCGCGGCCACGAGATTGAGCCACTCCACGAGATCCAATTCCCGCACTCCTTGGGCAGCTTCTACGCCGCGATCACGCAGTTCCTTGGCTTCAGGGCCAACTCCGAAGAGGGCACGGTCATGGCGCTCGCGGCCTGCGGCAAACCGACGTACGCCAAGGCGTTCTCCGACATCGTGCGAGCCAAGGGTGGAGGGATTCAAATCGACCAGAGCTTCTTCACCACCGGCTTGGAGCGGCCTCGCCGGTATTCGGCCAAGTTCGCTCGCGCGTTCGGGCCAGAGCGCACGCCCGGTTCGCCCATCCTCCAGCGGCACCGTGACATTGCGGCGAGCGCGCAACAGGTGTTCGCCCAGTCCGTCTTGCACCTGGCCCGCCATCTGCACAAACTCACCGGCGCGCGGAACCTGTGCATGGCCGGGGGCGCCGCTCTCAACAGCGTCGCCAACGGCCAAATCCTCCGGCACACGCGCTTCGAGAACCTCTTTGTGCAGCCGGCCGCGGGCGACAACGGTGCGGCCTTGGGCGCGGCCCTCCACGTGAACCACATGCGCATGGGCCGCAAGCGGCGCTACGCGATGGCTCATGATTTCCTCGGCCCCGGCTACTCGGACCGCGAGATCGGCCGCGCGTTGGCGCGGGCCAAGGTGAAGCACGAGCGGCCGGCGTCGATCGCTCGCCAAGCGGCGGAATTGCTTGCCGCCGGGGAGATCGTCGCCTGGTTCCAGGGGCGCATGGAGTTCGGGCCGCGCGCGCTTGGGGGCCGGAGCATTCTGGCGCACCCCGGCCTGCCCGGCATCAAGCAGCGCCTCAACGACCAAGTGAAACACCGCGAGGAGTTCAGGCCCTTTGCCCCGTCCGTGCTTGCGGAGGACGCCTCCGAGTTCTTCGCCCCCAATGTGCCCGCGCCGTTCATGTTGAAGGTCGGCCAGATCGTCAAGAAACAACTCCGCCGCATCCCCGCGGTCGCGCACGTCGACGGCTCGGCCCGCGTGCACACGGTCGACGCGAAGGCCAATCCGAAATTCCACCGCCTGATCGTGCACTTCAAACAACGGACTGGGCTCCCCCTCGTGCTGAACACGTCGTTCAACATCAAAGGCGAGCCCATCGTCTGCACACCCGAAGACGCGCTGCGGTGCTTCTTCTCCACCGGCATCGACCACCTGGCCATCGGCAGTTACCTCGTGAGTAAGTGATCCGCACCATGTATCCGCCTGGACTCAGCATCATCGTGCCGGCGTACAACGAGGAGGCCACGTTGGCGGACGTGGCCGCTGAAGTCGCCGAAGGAGCCAAGGCCGCGGCCCACCGCTACGAGATCATCATCGTCGACGACGGCAGCCAGGACGGCACGCCGGCCATCGCGCGAAGGCTCGCGGCCGAACGGGCCGACGTGCGCGTGGTGACGCACGACACGAACACGGGCTCCGGCGCCGCGATCCGCACGGGCATCCGCGCAGCCCAGTATGAGTTTGTGACGTACGTGCCGGCCGACGGGCAATTCCCCGCGTGCGAGTTGCGGGACTTCATGGAGATGGCGCAACATGCCGACGTCGTGCTGGGCGTGCGAGATGGCCGGCCCGACTACACGCTCTTCCGCCGGTTCAGTTCGAAAGTCTACACGGTTCTCGTCAACGCCCTCTTCTCACATCGCTTCCGCGACGTGAACTGGGTCAATCTGTGGCGACACAGCATCCTGGACGATATGGAGTTGCGTTCGCACGGGGTGTTCCTCATGGAGGAGATCGTGTGCAAGGCGCACCTCAGCGCCGCGCGAGTCGTCGAGTTGCCCGCGGGCCAGCGGCCCCGGCAAGCCGGCCGGGCCAAGGGCGGCAACATCGGCACGATACTCACCACGCTCAACGAGATGGCCCGCGTCTGGATCGAAGTCCATTCCAGCCGATGGAAACCCGTTCGACAAACCCAGCCCCATGTGGAGCAAACTACGAGTTCCCCCAGAACGTGAAGTGATCCCATCCTAAGCCCCGCGTGGCCGTTTGTAGTAGGGCGATTCATCGCCCGTTTCTGCGGCGCGGCCGACGGGCGATAAACCGCCCTACTACCAGCCACCCACACCTCGTCGGACGCATCGGGCAGAACGTCTCGCCCGTGCCGGATAGGGAAACTTCTGGGAGCAAACCCATTGACGCGATGAAACATCTACACGAAACTGCCGACTCCGTCGTCCCTGGCCTGGGCGCCACCGTCATGTTCTCCGGCGGCAGCGACTCCGCACTCGCCGCGGCCATCATGCTGCGCAAGTGCGAGCGCGTGACGCTCTTCACCTGCGACCCCGGCTTCGTGTTCTTCTTGGAGAACTCGAAAGTCAACGCACACACACTGCAAGAGCGCTACGGAGCGGACCGAGTCGACCACCAGATTGTGGACGTGCGGCCGCTCATCCGCAAGATCCTCTCCGCAGAGACGCGGCAAGACCTGTGCGACTACGGCTGCAACATGACCACGCTCGTGTGCCTCGGCTGCCGTCTTGCCATGCACACCGCCGCGATCATCTACAACCTTGAGAACGGCATCCCGTACCTCGCGGATGGCAGCATTCGCGACCAGTCGAACAGCCCGGAGCAGTTGGCGTCCGTGTTGGACAGCAACCGCGCGTTCTACCGCGAGCAGTACGGCATCCAGCACGAGTCGCCCATCTACGACGAGAGCGAGTCGGATCGCCTCGCGTACGAGCTTGGCATCACCAAAGTGCGCGGGTTGAAGAAGCAATTCATCTTCTTCGACACGCAAGCCACGTGCATCTTCGGCGTGCCCGCGGACGTGTACGGCAGGCTCTTCTACGGCCGCGCGATGGGCGACCAGCGCGATCGCGACTCGATGCGCTACCTGATGCGAAAACGAGAACTCATGCAAGCGGCCATCGCCGACCACTTCCAGCAAACTGGGCAAGACTTAGCAGCCCGGGTGGCCGCCCTGAAGGAGAAACTCCATGCGGCGCAACAAAGAGCCTAACACCTCGAAGACCGCGCGCTGGGTGCGCTTCGTCATGCGTTACATCGTGGCCGCGGTCATGATCCCGGTGGGCGTGATGATTGGCGTGCTGGGCTTGATCGAGCACTACCTCGTGAGGCCCCTGACCAAGCGGTCGAGATAGGCCGCGGCTCACCTCCCGAAGGTTGGCGACCTTCGGGAGGATTCCGGGGCCGGCTTCGTGGCCGAATCCTGCGGGAGAAGCTTCCGGCTTGGGGCGCTCAGGAACTTCACGTGGCACTCCGCCCAGAGCGCGCAGCCGATCGGGTTCAAGTGCATGTCGCGGCAGTAGTAGTAGTCCGTCTGCTTGCTGCCCCGGAAGCGCGGGGCCAGCATGGAAAACGCGTCCAAGTAGGGCACTCCCTCACGGGCCGCGACTTTGGCGATCTCTCGGTGCGGCCGGTCCGACCACATGGGCGGCCCGCCGCCATCGGGCCCGGCCGAGTATTGGGGGTGATGCGGCACGGACGTGAGCACGAGCTTGACGCCGCGGGCCTTGCACAACTCGCAGATGCGCCGGAGCATGTCGAGCGTACGGCCGGCGTTCGCCTCGGTCGCCTTGTCCCAGGTGTGCTGGCACCACGCCCACCGCGGGTAGAGTGTGCCCTTGGCCGGCGCTTGTGCGCTCGCCTGGGCCTGCGCGCGAAGCCGCCGCGACAGAAGCCAGTTGTAGCAGTACGAGTTGCGGTAGAGGAACAACTCCAAGCGCGCCAGCGGCGTGGCCCGCACCGCGCCGGCGGGCGTATCCACGAACGCGCTCGTGTACAGGTTCCGCGGCGGCACGGCCACTGGGTTGCCGGAGGCGTCTGCGATCGCGGTTTGGCTGTACTTCCAGTCGTCGTAGTCGTCGGTCATGTCCACGCACAACACGATCAAATCGGCGTCGTACTTGGCGATGACGTAGCGGATCAGCACGTAGTAGATGGTGGGCGAATAGCTGGACGTGCCGGTGTTGATGACCTCGATGCGAACGCCGTGGCCGCGCGCGTTGAGCCGGCGTTCCACGATGCTCGGAAGGGACTGCTTCATGGGCATGGGCCCCTCGACGAACGAGTCGCCCAGGTAGAAGATGCGAAACGTGCCCGGAGGTTTCCGCGGCTCCACGTCGTACGTTTCGATCCAGCTCTGCCGATTGTAAACGTGCGTGTACGGCTTGGGGAACCGGAGGTCCGTCTTGGCCCAACCGGGATGCTCGAACTTCGAGTTGGGCTTCCACTTGTGGTTGAGGCGCCATGAGGGAACGACGTGGCTTGCGGGGAGGCGCACGTGGAGCCATCCCACGAACTCCAGGCATCCTACAATCGTGACGACGATCAGGACGTTGACGGCGAGCGCCAGCACGATGGTGCGGCGCCTTGGTTTTCTCGGCCTGGGCTTGGGGCCAGGCTTCTGTTTGTCGGTGTCGTCCATGCGATCTGTGTTACAGCCTAGGACCGTCGTGGTGCGGCCGCGATCCGGGAGCGGATCCCGAAGCCTCGGGATCGCCTTCCGTCACTGCTGTATGGCTGTCTCAGCATCGGAATGCGACGGCATTCCGATGCGGCTTCTTGTTGCGGTTCCTGACGGACAAGGCGTCAGCAAACAGTCTATCCGCGCCCCCGTGACAATGAAATGCGTAGCTGACCTTGATTCGCGGGAAGACGAACGCTAACCCGCATTTCTCGCGAGGTAACATTTCAGCCGAGTGCCAGGAGGGGCATCCAGGAGAGTCGCTGTTAGGCGCTTACCGGCTTTCGAACGACAACATGTTGTCGATGCGCTCCGTTGTGGAGTGCGCCGGCTCGACGGCGCTTTGGCTGGC
>JAJRTI010000480.1 GCA_024278415.1 Planctomycetota bacterium
CAAGGCGAGCGTCGAGGCCATGGTCGACACGTGCGTGCGTGAACTGGGCCGCGTGGATATCCTCGTGAACAACGCCGGCATCGCGCCGGCGTATCCGCTCGTGGACTTCCCGGAGAAGGACTGGGACCTCACCATGGCCATCAACGTGAAAGGCTTTTTCCTGTGCGGCCAGGCCGTGGTGAGGCAGATGCTCGAGCAAGGCGAGGGCGGCAACATTATCAACATGAGTTCCAAGACTGGTGTGCGCGGATCTGCCAACAATTCGGCTTACAACGCAAGCAAGTTTGGCGTCATCGGCCTCGCACAGGGCTGGGCCGTCGAACTGGCGAAGCACAACATTCGCGTCAACTCCGTGCTGCCAGGCAACGTGTTCCAAGGCAGCAAGATCTGGAACGACGAGTACAAACGTGTCGCCGCGGCTAAGAAAGGCATCCCGGTCGATAAGGTCGAGGACTACTACAACGCGCAGGTGCCGCTGGGCCGGTCCTGCACCCCGGACGACGTCGCCAACATGGTGGTGTTCCTGTGCTCGGACATGGCCTCGTACGTGACCGGCTGCTCCCACCTCGTGGACGGTGGCCAGGAGATGAGGTGAGTGCTGCGTAGTCCGTGCAGCGTATTGCGTATTCCATACGCAGGGGCTGGCAGCAGTCACCGATACGGCATACGCGAAACGAAATACGTTTCCCCATGGGCGCCATCAAGATTCCTCCGCCGGCCAAGCTCGTCTGCGGCGTGCTGTTCAACCCAGCCGTCGAGTGGGCGTTCGTTGAGGACGCGCTGGCCGCTGACTTTGGTGAGATCGATCTGCACAGCCCGACGTGGCCGTTCGACTTCACCGACTATTACGACCATGAGACTGGCCCGGGTGTGCAGCGCACGTTCGTGGCGTTCGAGCGGCTCGTGGCCATGGACGCCCTGCCTGACATCAAGCGCCGCACGAATGAGATCGAGGCGGAGTTGGCGCGGCGGCTCGATGTGCCCGCGCCGCGGCCGGTGAACCTCGATCCGGGCTACGTGGATGCCGCCAAACTGGTGCTGGCCACGACCAAGGATCAAGCCCACCGCATTTACCTCCGCGATGGCTTGTACGCCGAAGTCACGCTCACGTTTCGTGGCGGCCGGTTCGAGGCTTGGCCTTGGACGTATCTCGACTACGCATCCGGGCGCTATCACGAATTCTTTGGCCAGGTGCGCGGCCGTTACTTCGAGCAGACGCGCGGCTCCTGCCGGGCATGAGCGCCGGGGGGGCGCCGCGTAACGCTCGCACTCCCAACCCGTATCACAGCAAGAACAAGAAAAGGACGTTATGGAACGAACGCTGATCATCCTCAAGCCGGACGCTGTGCAGCGCCGGCTGGTTGGCCGTATTGTCGACCGGTTCGAACAGAAAGGCTTCAAGATCGTGGGGCTCAAGATGATGCGCATCAGCCCTGAGTTGGCGGAACAGCATTACGGCCAGCACAAGGGCAAGGAGTTCTACGAGCCGCTCGTGCGGTACATGACTTCGACGCCCGTGGTCGTGATGGCGCTGGAAGGCAACAAGGCGATCGCTATCGCGCGTGCGATGATGGGCAAGACCTTCGGCTCTGATGCCGACCCCGGCACCATCCGCGGCGATTTCGCGGTGAGCAACCGCTTCAACCTCGTGCATGGATCCGATTCGCGTGAGGCCGCGGCGCGCGAGATTGCGCGGTTTTTCGACGAAGCTGAGATCGTGGACTACGAGGCCGGCGACGCCGGCTGGGTGTACGACCTGACCGGGCCGACGCCTGTGTGAGACGCGTTCCCCCCCCTCATCACCGGAGTACCAGGCATGAACCGCTACTTACGAAGAGACGTGCTAATGGCTCTTGCGCTGGGGTTGCTCTCAGGCTGCGGCGGCGGACCTGAGCGACGGCTGCCGCCAGAGCAGCCCGTGGCGCCTGAGCAGAATCTGGACAGCTTGAAGCTGTCGATCCAACGGCGAGAGGCCCGGCGCACTTCGCTGAAACTTGATTGCATGGTTCGGCTCACCACGCCATCGCCGGAGCTGATGACGCGCGGGTTCACGCGTGGGCGCATCCGCTTCGTGCGCGGCCCCATGGGCCGGCAACTGCGGTTCAACGTGTCCGAGTTTGGCTCCGGGGTCAAGCTCGACATGGCGACCGACGGCCGGGATATCTGGATCTACAACCCGGTGAAATACACGAAGTACCAGGGCCAGGTGGGCCGATACTACGACGTCGCGAGCACGCCGGGGCCGTTCCCAGATGACTTGGCGGAGATCTTCGATCTGTCCCACATCTTCGACGAGAAGCTTACCATCTTCGAGAAATCGCCCGGGGCATACCAGATTCAACTCGTCGAGGTCGGCCAGGCGGGGCAACTGCGCCTCTATCGGCGCATGACGATCGATCGGACCGATCTGTCCGTCGTCAACTATGAGATATTCAATCCGGACGGTTCCGTGCGCTGCCAGATCCTCATGTCCGATTATCAAGACAAGGTCCCCCGGCGCATCCGCGCAAGCTGGCCCTCGGCTCGCGCACTGTTGGAGATTCGCGTGGAGTACGTGGACGTGAACAAGATGATTCCCCCGGATACGTTCGCGTTTTCCGGCAAGCGCCGCGTGTCCGTGGTGGACTTGGAGGGGGGCATGCGCCCGGACTACAACCCCTCGTTGGAACGGCGCACCTTGCGGCAGAACTGACCTGCCTGCTTCGTGTGCCAAACCAGAAACCTGCAAGCGCGCGCTGTTGAGCCGAAGCCGTCCGCCGTGCGGTGGGTGCGTGTTTAGCATACGCATGACAGCAAGCGCACGCCAGGCGCGCACGACGGCGGACTTCGGCCGAACCGGTGAGCGCCCCACAGATCGCCTTGCATCCTGCACTGCCTCGGCTTGGGCTCGTGGGAAACGGGGGGGGCGCGGCGGGCGCTACTTGGTCGTCTGCACGATCTGCACGCGGCGGTTGCTCGCCCGGCCCTTTGGCGTGCTGTTGCTCGTGATGGGGCGGTAGGGGCCGTACGCGGCGACGTACATCTTATCGGGCGAGATGCGGCCCACCGTTTCCAGGTAGCTCAGCACCGACATGGCGCGGGCCGCGGCCAGGTCCACATTGGACTTGTACTTGTCCTTCGTTTTGCGGATGGGCTGGTTGTCGGTGTGCCCTTCGATGCGCAGATACGATGTCTTGGCGGCGGCCCGAATCTCGGCCAACGCGGTTTGGAGGCTCTTTTTTGCGTCGAGGGAGAGGGTGTCTTTGCCCGCTGCGAACGAATCGCCGTCAAGCACGAGTAGGACACGGTCGGTGTCTTGGGCAGGCGCGGGCGCGGCAGGTGGAGTCGCGGCGGCGGCCGCGCTCTGCTTTGCGTCGGCCAGTTCCGTACGCACGGAGGCCAACTCACTGCGCGCTTTGCTGAGTTGGTCCTTCACGTCTGCATTCTCGGCCCGCAGCTCCTCCAGGGCGGTCTCGCGGTCCTTGGCCTCCTGCTGGAGAGTCTTCACCTGCTGGCGCGAGGCGCAGCCGGCCAGTGTGAGCGCAAGCATGATGCTTGCGGTGAGTGTAAGCGTTCGAGTCCGACCGTAGCGCATGGTGGCCTCCTGAGGCTTGAGGTGGGGACGGGTCACAGCCCGCGCAAGCGGACCGTGAGGAAGCGGATGAATTCGGGCTTCCAGCATAGCACGATCAGCGTGGCGATGGAGAGGAAAGGGCCGTAGGGGATGACGTGGCTGCCCTTGCGGATGAGATTGGGGATGCCCATGAGCAATCCGAAGAAGGGCGCCACGAAAAACGCGATGACCGCGACCTGCCACCCCACAAAGCCGCCCACGAGCGCCATAAGCTTGACGTCGCCGAACCCCATGGCTTCCTTGCGAAAGATAATCTTCCCGATGACCGCGGTCGCGAACACGAGCCCGCCGCCAACAAGGATGCCGACGAGCGAGAACACGAACCCCCCGAGCCGGGTGATGGGCTCACCGTGCGTGCTGTGGATGCCCGGCACGAGCAGGCTCACGAACGGCGCCAGCGCGATGCCCGTGAACGTGATCTCGTTCGGGATGATGCGGAAGTCGAAATCAATGAACGTGGACGCGATCAGAGCAGACGTGAGCGCGGCGTACACCACGAACTGGCTCACGGGCCGGTCCTTGTGCACGCAGAACCAGTAGTAGAGCCAAACGAAGAGCAACCCTGTGAGCGCTTCGACAAACGCGTACCGCGCCGGGATGTGGCAGCGGCAAAAGCGGCAGGCGCCCCCGAGCATGACGTAGCCGAGCAGCGGCACGTTGTCGTACCAGCGGATGGGCGAATGGCACGACGGACAGTGCGACCCCGGAGCGACCAGGGACAGGTCACGCGGCATGCGATAGATGCACACATTCAGGAAACTGCCAATGCAAGCACCCAACGCGAACAGCCAGATCATCATTGCCGTGTGCATGTGGAATGGAGCTGATCTGTAGGAGATCGCTAACGCGCCTTGAGGATGGCGCGGATGATAGCAAGGGGGGGGATTGTTTGCAAGCTGAGCCGGGAGCCTTGCGCCCATCCGCGGGCAAAGCGTCTTGCCTGAACGTGGGACGCCGCCGGGGGACAACCGCGGACGGGAATCTCCGCGTGGCGCTGGAGGCTTGGAGCGGAGCGCCTGCGCGTTCCGATGTTGCACAGCCGCACGGTGGTGACGGAGCGCGCAGGCCTTCCGCCCCTGGGTTGCGGGCATGGCCCGCGGTGTGAGCCGTGCGCCGCAAAGAAGGGCTAGGCGGCTGGCGTTGGGCAAAGAGAAAGGGCTGACTAGGCTGTCCACAGACTGCCCAGTCAGCCCTTTCGGTACCGGCAACATGATGTCGGCATTGGCGTCGCCTTGGGATGCGAGGGGGCCGTGAGCCGAGGTGGTGTGCGTGGGGTGGAGTGGGGAGAGGCGATCCTTCTGTGCTTACACGTCGTGCGGGCGGACAGTCGATCTTTTGTTGGCGTCGGCGCGGGCAACCGCGGCCTCGACCAGGCAGTTGACCTTCGCGTTCAGGGCCTCAAGGAAGTCGCCAGCCATCATTTTCTTGTTCGCTTTGATGGTGGCCTTAACCTTGCTGCCGACGAGGAGCATTTCAACTTGCTTCTTAGCTTTCTTCTTTGCCATACCTGAACCCTCCAGATGATGTGGCTCCAGGCGACACATCCCAAGATGACGAGGCGAGATGATACCACACACCAGAGCGTTGTCAAGGCATTTTTTGGCAAAATCTGCAAGAAAACCCCACTTTCAAGGCCGAATTCAGCACTTGCCGTGTGCGACGGGGCACAGGCTTCTCACACAAGATATAGGTTGTCGCCGCCCTATGTCCCGTTTGAATCGACATGTGGTATGGCGAAGATGCCCAGTACGTATCATGTGGGGGAGCCACCAAAGGCGCCAGAAGCTGGGAGCAACAGGCGACTTGAGGCATCTTGATGCCCCTGTTGGCATGATTCGCGGCCGCCCATGCGCCGGGTCCGGCGCCAAGTCCTTGACACGGAGGATGTTCATGGCTACCGTCCTCGACTAAGGCGAGCTTCGCCCGCTCCCAAGATCTTCGCGCGACGCGGACATGCTATAGCCTGAGACTGGTAGCAGCGGCCGACCTATATCCGCCTGGAGAGAGCCAAGGAGAAGCTTATGTTCGCCCTTCGCATGATGTTGGCCGCGGCGCTCACGGCGTTGTGTTGTCCGATGTCGGCCCATGGCGCGGAGCCGGCGAACCCCGACCTCGCACCTGAAGCGCGGCGCCTGCTGGCGTATCTGGAGCGCGTGTACCAGCACAAGACGCTGAGCGGATACAACGTGTACGTTCACACTCCGGACGACTACCAGCAAACGGCCCGGCACGCCGCGGTCTGGGGCCGCGACGTGCGCTGGGTGAGGCGCGTGCGCGAGATTGCAGCCGAGGACAAGCGAGAAGGCCACATCGTGACGTTGCATTGGCATTGGTTTTTTGCCGGCGAATCGGCATGGCGAGGCCGGCGCAAGAAGCCGGCCGACGTGGGCCGCATCGTCACGCCGGGCACGCCTGAACATCAGACCGCGCGGAACGAAATGGCGGCCGTCGCGGACAAGCTCCAGGTCTACCGTGATCTGCACGTGCCGGTGCTGTGGCGGCCTTTGCACGAAATCGATGGGGGGTGGTTCTGGTGGACGGACAAGCGCCAGCCGGAGAACACCGCGAAGTTGTGGCGGATGATGTTCGACTACTTCACCCGCGAGCGAAAACTGAACAACCTCATCTGGGTTTACAGCGCTGGCGTGGGCGACCTCAAGAAAAAGCCCGTCGAATACCGCAAACGATTCTACCCCGGCCCCCAATACGTGGACATCGCCGGCATGGACGTGTATGGGGTAGACGTGAAAACGGACACGAAGAAGTATCAGATGTATTTCGAGGTCATGTCCAAGGTCTGCCCCGGCAAGATGCTGGCCCTGCCGGAATGTGACGCGATCCCTGACCCGGACAAGATGCAGCGCGGCGCGACTCCCCGGTGGCTGTACGCCATGCCCTGGTGGGGATGTCCGAGCCCGCGCCGGTCTGTGCCTTGGGCGTCGTTCACCATGGCGCACGACTTCATCATCACGCTGGACGAGTTGCCCGCGCTGGGGCCGGACAAAGTGGCGCCGCAGGTCGGCATCCTCAGCCCCAAGGACGACGGCTCCGCGCGGTTCCTCAAGCGCGCAGTGACGATCACCGCGTACGCTACGGACCGAGACGGCCAGATACGCCGCGTGGAGTTCTTTGCCGGCAAGCAGCGCATCGGCACGGTCGAGAAGCCGCCTTACTCCTTCACTTGGAAGGACGCGGTGGCCGACGGCTACGACATCACGGCCGTTGCCGAGGACAACGACGGCTTGCGTTCGACCTCCAACCGCGTGCGCCTGCTGGTGGGCATGAAAGACTTGGCGAAGGGCAAGCGCGCGTTCGCGTCCGCTGGAAAGTCGCCAGAGAAGGCGGTCGATGGAAACTACTACACGTATTGGTGGCCGGGCCGTAAAACCGATGACGAATGGATCGCCGTCGATCTGGGCCAGCCGCGCGAAATCAGCCGCGTCAACCTGCTTTGGGGCTGGAAGATTCACGCCGTCCGCTACACCATCGATGTCGCGCTCGACCAGCCCAAGAAGGCCGACAGTTGGACGACTGTGTACAAAGCGTCAGGCCTTCGATGGACCAAGTGGAAAGCCACGTTTCGCGTCGCGTTCAAGCCCGTGCGCGCGCGCTACGTGCGCCTGCACGCGCTCCAGCGGCCTCGGAATCAGACGTGGGGTGGATATCAACTGGCCGAGTTCGAAATCCCTGTCCCAGTTTCCGAAGCCAGCGCGGAATGATCCCTCTGCGGCTCTGGCGTCGAGCCGCGTCAGGCCTCACTCATGGGACGCCGCATTTGAACGCCGCGGCTCAGGACCCGCGGGCATCGCCGGGCGCGGCCCAGATCATTTGGGCCTTCCTCGTCTGTTGGCGATACGTTCCGGAGCCGTGCTGAATAAACACGTGGAAGGACGAGACATGCTCACGCGTTGCCCAACGAAGGCTCAATGGACGGCCAGGCCGGCAGCCTGTGCGCGCCTGCTGTGCGTCTCATTAGGCGCGGCCGTCTTGCCGCCAGCGGCCACGGTTCTTGCACAGCAGGCCGACGCCCCGCTGCTCTTTTACGCATCCTTTGACAAAGGCGTGGACGCCGACGTGGCCCGCGGCGAGCCGAAGGGCCTGTTCAACGGCGCGCGCTACGGCTTGGAGTGGGCCAAGACCGAGCGGTCGCACGCCGATCCTCTCTTGAAGCTGGCGCCCGGCCTGAAGGGCAACGGGCTCCTGACGGGCCGCAACGGCCAAGTCGTTTACTACCAGGCCAAGGGCAACATCAACCCCACCGCCTGGACGATCACGTTTTGGGCGAAGGCTCTCGCGGGGAAGGATTACCTGCGCCGCGATGTGGGGCACATGCAGATGTTCTAGATACAGGGCAGCGGGTGGACGCGGTTCTACAGGTACGACACGCGCAACTATCTATGGGTGCTTGTGACGAGGCCCGGGCCGGCGAAGCAGCACGTGCAGAAATGGCTCAACCTCGAAAAGCAGTTCGACGTCGAGAAGTGGCACTTCTTCGCGGTCAGTTACGACAAGGACACGGGCATCAGTATCTATCTCGACGGCAAGCTGGCCGCGCGAAATGCGTCGATCACGCCCTCGATGAAGCCTCAGTGGATCCGCGTCGGCCAGTCCTTCGGCGGCGACAAGGAGCCCAACCGTGTCATCGACGAGTTTAGAATCTACGGCGCGGCGCTTACCGAGGCCGATCTCGCCCAGCGCTACTTCCGAGAAGGCCGATTGCGGACGAAGCAAAGCATCCGCGTCAGCTCCACAAAGCACACCATCACGATCGACGGCCGGCTCGGTCCCGAGGAGTGGGCCGACGCGGCAGGGATTTCCGGTTTGATCGACCGCGACCGGGCCGCGGCCGCGGACACGCCGACACGGGTGCTGCTCACATACGACGACACGTACCTCTACATGGCCTTCCACAGCCGTATCCCGCAAGAGGCCAAGGAGATGCCCGAGACCCGATTGCTGCGCGGCATTCTGAAGAGCGCGACGCTCGAACACGATGCGAATGTGGATCACGACGACTGCTTTGGCGTGCACATCATTCCGCGCTATCCGAAGGGGAGCTTCTACCGCCTCTACGTCAACGGCATCGGAACGACGTACGAATTCTCGGTCTCGCCAAGGCGCGAAATCAACCTCAAGTGGGACCCGAAGTGGGACCTGAAGTCGCGAGTCAGCATGGAGGGTTGGGTCGTGGAATCCCGCATACCCCTGTCCGCCTTTGGGGTCGAGAGTATCCAGCCGGGCGAAGAGTGGCGCTTTCAGTTCCTCCGCAACTGGCAACTCCTCAAGCAAGCTACGGACGTGTGGGAATTCTGCGCAGGCCCACGCGAGGAACGCGGCGATGGGCTGGGCACGGTCATCTTTGCGGGCAGGGACAACGTCGCCGTACGGCTGGAGGAGTTCGGTGGGTTCGCGCAGGAGCGCCTAACGGTGCGGGCTGAACTCCACAACACCGCGGCCGCGGCCACGTCGGTCGAGGCCACCCTGAGGGCAGGCGACAGGGTGTTGGCGAGTGAGCGATTCGACCTCGGCGCTGGCGACACGAAACAGTTCACATCCCAAGCCGACTTGCGCAAGCTGGACGCCCATCTGCTACACCTCAAAATCGCCGCGGCCGATGGCGCGTCGTTCTACACGCAGACGGCGCCATTCTACCTGCCGCAACCGCTCGCACTCGCGCTGAAGAAGTATCCCTCCGAGAAGCTGATCACGGTCTCGTGGCGGCTGCCGCGAATGTCCAAGCGCGCAGCCGCGCTCAACGCTCTCGTGCAGATCGTGCGCACGCGAGATGGATCGGCCGTGCAGACGCGGCGCATCTCGCCTCTGCCATCGCTGTTCGGCACAGCCGAGATTGACGTGGCCCACGTGCCGACGGGCAGCTATGAGGTGAAGATGACGATCCGAGAGGGCGGCCAATCGCTGCTCAGCGAGGTGGCGCGTTATGATAAGCAACCGCTGCCAGAATGGTTCGGCAATAACCTTGGGGTTTCCGACCGTGTGCTTGAGCCGTGGACACCGCTGGAGGTCCATGAAGACGCGGTTTCCATGTGGGGCCGCACCTATGGCTTCGGTGGCAAGTTGTTGCCCCTGCGGATTGTCAACCAAGAGCGACAGATCCTGGCTCGGCCCATGTCGCTTCGGGTCGTGACCGCCGCAGGCCGCGGCGACAGCGCGGCGACGCCATGCGAGACGCAATGGGGCAAGAAGACGCCAGCAATCGCCCAATTCACTCGAACCCAGCGGCTCGCGGACCTGGAGGTCACCAACAACTCATACGTGGAGTTCGACGGCTTCACCTGGATGGAACTCCGCGTCGCGCCGACCGGGGCCGTCGCCGCGGTGGACGAGGTCACTCTGTCCATTCCATTGAAGAAGGAGTACGCGCATCTCATCAACGCGTACGACTACAGTTTGCGCAAGACGGGAGAATTGCGGGCCGATGGATATAGGTCCGCCATGGGTCCCTTATGGGTCGGCGACGAGGAAGGCGGCATCCAGGTCTTTGCCGAGCACTCGGCCAACTGGGTCGTCGAGGACAAGCGCCGCGAACTGGCCGTGACCAATGGGGCGCGGGAAGTCGTCATCGAACTGCACCTGGTCAACAAACGCTTCGAGTTGAAAGAGCCGCGCACTTTCGCGCTTGGTTTCATCGTGACGCCGGTGAAGCCGACCGCGCCGAACATGCGGGACATCCTGTCCATGAGTTCGCGGATGACTCCACTGGTCAAAGGCGCCGGCGACGTGGGCGGATACGTGAAGAAGGCCCTTGAGGCGCACCCCGGCCTCAAGATATACCACCTTTGGTCGCAAGGATGGTGGAAGACGGCCGGCATGGCCAAGATGAACCCGGACCACACAGCCTTCTACCCCATCCCGCGGGATAACCTCTCGTCCGACTACGGCGAGATCAAGACCCGCTACGGCGCAACCGTCTACGCGGCGCCTTACGCGCGGCTCAGGGAGACCTGGGCGGCAAGCCCGGAGTTCGAGCAGTTCAAGGACGAGTGGCTCCCGAACATCAAGGAAGTCTACATCCCGAACGAATCGATCCCCGAACCCACGCGCCGCGCACAGGTGTGCCAAAACTCCCGCAGCTACCAAGATTTCTGGTTGTGGGGGTTGAACCAACTACTGGAGCGGAGCAAAGCCCGGGCGCTCTACTTCGACGTGTCCAAGCCGCTTCACTGCAACAATACCCATCACGGATGTGGCTTCATGGCCGAGTCCGGCGAGCCTGTTCCGACGTACAACATCAGGGGTACACGCACACTCCTCCGGCGCATCTACCCGCTGCTTCGACAGAAGCACCCGGACGGTCTCATCTTCTTCCACATGTCCGGACAGCTCAACATGCCCATTCTCTCCTTCGCGGACGCATTGGTCGACGGCGAGAACACGACGTCGCTGCTGGACCGCAAGGAGAATCGGGGCTACGAGCGCGTGCTGACGCTGGAGCAGTTTGCGGCCGAGTACGCCGCGCAAAACAACTTCGGGCCGTACAGCGTGATGTTGCCGCAGTTCTCGCGCTCCGGCGCGATCCGCGCAGACGAATGGGACGCGCTGGGCTATCAGCACGCTGAGTACCTGCTCGGACTCATCTTCTTGAACAATTCCCAGTTGTGGTATCCCGCGTACATCCCCACAAAGCCCACGAACAAGCTCTACTACGCGTTCGACAAGAACGGGCTGACCAGCCACTGGCGCTTCATCGGTTACTGGAAACAGACGGCCGCGCAGTTGCCGCCAAACGTGAAGGCCAGCTTCTACGTTGCGCCTGAGGGCCGCCGGGCCTTTATGATGGTGATGAACCTGCGGTGGCAAGACGTGACCGCGGATGTGACCCTGAACCCCGCCGCGCTTGGAATGAAGAGCATCTCTCGCGCGACCGCGCTCTACGACGAGAGTGCGCCGGGCCGGCTGGAGGGCGCCACGGTCCGCGGCATGACGATCACGGCCAAGAACTTCCGTTTGTTCCTGTTGGAGCAGTAATACCCAAGCTGAGCGATTTGCGGTTTGATGGCTACAGCAGATCTGCTCCAAACACCGCACATGGGGCGTCTGTTCGCCATCAACATTCCGGCCACAATTCCACCCACTGGGCGAGTGCGATTGCACAGGCGCCAAGTCCGTGGTCTGCATTCATCCGTGGGGGACCACCGCTCTCGCGAAGGAAAGTGTCCACGGATGAGTACAGATCACGGAGGGCCTCGCGCGGCCGTTGGCCGCAACCCAATGGGCAGATGGATCCCACGGATGGCAGGGCGTACCCACGGATGCAGAACGTGATTGGCACACATCCGCGGGATACCACAGGCTTGCCCTGTGGTTGTTTATGTTGGCCATCTACAACGAGCACACAAGGCCTCTGAAGATGCCACGGGCTTGTCCCGTGGTAACACTTCAGCCAAGTACAACAGCCAGGTACCGGAATACTGCCAAAGCTTCCGTGCAACGCCGCGTGTTGGGGTATCTGAATCCCAACGGGATTCCCAACAGCGTTGCGTCAAGCGGAAACGCTGTCCATCGAACTCGCGCACGTTCATGGGGCCAACGGCAGTTGCAATCGGCTGAAGTGTTACCTTCTACGACGAGTGAGAAGATACTTCCATGCGCTGCGACACCATCAGGTACGTCCCCAAACAACACGATTCCAGCCCGCTCACCTGCGGAAGCAGACATCGCTTTGGCCCAGCGAGCCTGGCGTTTGGCGCTCTGTCGCTCCTGTTGGCGACCTGCGTTCAGGTTGGCGCGGCGGAGACCAAGGGCTATGCGCTGGACAAGGAAGGTTTCATTCGGGATTGGCTGATCGCCGGGCCGTATCCGAATCCGCAGGCCGAGCCGGAGCCCATGGGCTTCGCCCAAGACCTCCTGAAACACCTGGGCGGCGAAGCGAACGTCATCCCTTACGCGGGTATGACGGACAAGGCGGTGTTCGCGGCCGACAAAGCCAAGCTCATCGCCGGAGTGGGGTCCGTCAACGAGTGGGGCTTCAGCAAGACACGGACGTTCCCCGTGAAGTGGGAGCCTCTTCATTGGAAGGGCGACGACCCCATCATCTCGTTGGACGGCCGCTTCGGCGAGATACGCGACTGGCTCGCGGCCTTTGCCGCGTGCTGGATCGTGTCGTCCAACGAGCGGGACGTGCACCTCCGAGTCGGCAGCGACGACGGGTATAAGCTCTACCTCAACCATGAACTGATTGGCGCGTTCACGACTTCCAGGGCTGCCCGGAAAGACCAGAACATTCACCTCGCCAAACTCCGGCCGGGCCTCAACCTGATTCTGCTCAAGATCACCGACCGCACAGGGGGCCACGCCTTCTGTCTGCGCATCACCGATCCGAAAGGCCGGCCCTACGACGACCTGCGTGTGGTGCTGGAGCACCCGACGCGGAAATTCGCGGCCATTTGCTCGAACGTGGATCAGGTCGACGTCGTCGACAGGGAGGGCTTTGCGCAAATACGGCTCGCCGCGGAACCGCGGTTTCCGGGAAAGCTGCCTTTCTCTGTCAAGGTGGGGCTGCGGAAGGCGAAGGAGTGCCGCGGCACGGTGTTGATAACGGACGGCGAAGACCGGCCGGTGTTCACCCAGGAGTTCCGCGCCCGACTCGCGCCCGAGAAGGCCCTGGCCATTGAAGGCTCCGTGCGAATCGTTTCTCCAGGCCCTGCAACGGTCGCCGTCCTGGTCAAGGACGCGGCCAATCGGCAGGTTCTGGCCCATCTGTCGCGGCGCTTCGAAGTGCTGAGCGAGGGGGCCGTGCGGAGGGAGCGGGCGATGCTTCTGCGCCGGCTGGCCGAACGCGAGAAGCGCCGGAAAGCGTTGGCGAAAGACCTCGCGCAGAAGCGAAAGCAGCTTGCCGCGATTCGCGAGGTGGTGGCCGGGCAGTACCGTGAGATCGAGTCGCTCTATGCGCGCCGGCGGGAAACCCTGGCGAAACGATTCGGAAAGCGCGCCCGTTCCATCGACGTTGCTTTTGCTCCCGCCGCGAGCCCTCGCGAGGAGGTGTGCCTCAATGGCGACGGGTGGGAGATCGCGGCCGCCGCGGCCAAGCGCGGCAAACCCATCGGCGATGCGCGCCCGCCGGCCGACGGGTGGGAACCGGCTTGGGCGCCCATGATAGGGCTGGAGAGATACTTCCGGAATCGCTTCTTCCCTGCGAGAGGGAAGGGCAACCCATACTACGGCCCAACCCAGGCCATGAAGTGCGCTCCCAAAGGCTGGACCTTTTCCGACGCCCGCATCGGCTGGGGGTTGTGGTATCGCACCACCATCGACGTGCCCCAGCGCTGGGCCGGCCGGCGGCTGGTCATCACGGCCGAGTACGCGGGCCCGAGCATCCGGGCGTTTCTCGACGGCAAGCCCTGCGAGCGCGTCACCGGCGGCTGGCCGGGGCCGACCCAGATCGACCTGCCGCCGGTCTCTCCCGGGCCGCACGTGCTCGCTGTCCTCGCGCAGCGCACGGAGTCCGGCGGCAACTACAAGTCCTGGATCTTCGGGCTGATGGGAGACGTCGCCCTCACCGCCGTATCCGACGTGGCGGTTGCGGACACGTGGGTCATCACGAGTTGGCGCAACGCGGAGATCGAGGCGCGCGTGTGGCTGCTCAACCGCGGCCCGAAGACGCGCAACGTGCGCTTGGATTGCCAGGTCGTGCGCGGCGGCAGGACGCGTTTTCGCATGGGCGAGCAGGCCGTCGAGCTGAGGCCGGGCCTTCTCACCGAGGTCCGCCTCAAGCGGCGATGGACCGATCCGAAGCCGTGGGGCATCGGCGGCAAGTACGGCGATCCGATGCTCTATCACCTCGTCTCCACCGTGCGCGAGGGCGACGAGGTCCTCGACCAACACTTCACGCGCTTCGGCTTCCGCGAGTTTTGGACCGAGGGCTTTCACTTCTACCTCAACGGCAAGCGCATCTTCATTCAAGGCAGCAACCCCAACCTGCAGATTACCAGCCGTCCCTTCCAGGTGATCTTCCAGCATCTGCTGCGCGACACGTGCAACGTGAACGCGCTCCGCACCCACTTCGACTTCCCCCAGGGCATGATCGCGGACGTGGCCGATGAGCTGGGGATGCTCGTGTTGCCCCAGTGGTATCCGCAGCTTCATCTGCCGGGCCGGCCGAAGAAAGGCCGCGGGGGGCCGCACCAACTGTCGGTCGAGGAGTTCCTCACCAC
>JAJRTI010000481.1 GCA_024278415.1 Planctomycetota bacterium
CGGCCTGCGGCCGCAACCCTGGGCTAGAAGCCGGAAGCCCGTTGGGCTTCCCAACAGCGTTGCGTCAAGCGGAAACGCTGTCCATTGAACTCGCGCACGTTCATGGGGCCAACGACTGTTGCAATCGGCTGAAGTGTTACAGAAACAATATGTTCAGAGAGTCCCACTTAGCAGCCCTAGCCAACTCAGATTCAACCATGATGTCAAGAACCGGCTCTTTCCATTGCGACACGCTGACCATGATGCTCCCCCAGAGTTCTACCGCGGCGCCCCCGCCGCGGCATGACGTTCCGACGGCCCGAACAGCCACCTGGGGCGTGCTGGCGCTCGCCCTGTTAGTCTTTCAAGGCATGGTCTTGTCTGCCGACACGGAAACGGCAGACCCTCAACATCTCCCCCCTGCGTATGCGGAAGTCTCGGTCGCGCGCGGGCTCGCAGCGCTGCAACAGGGAAGGCCGGATTTGGCGCAAGATGCATTTCAGGACGCGCTCGCTATCGACCCCGACAACGCGGAAGCCAAGACCGGCCTCGCCTTAGTGCTGTAAGAACTCAAGAAGGTGGACGAGGCGGTCAAGCAGATGGAGGAGGTCGCGCGGGAGCGGCCCGACGATCCTGAGGCGACGTACCAGCTTGGCCGGCTCTATATGCTCGCGGGCAAGCCCAAGCAAGCCCTGCCCCTGCTAAAGAAGACGTGGAAACACAATCCCAAGAGGCCGGACTTGGGGCTTTACTTGGGGCGTCTGCTCTACGACCGCGGTTCCTTTGGCCGGGCGGCCAAAGTGTTCCGTCAAGGGGAGTACTCGAACGAGGCGACAGCCAACGCGGCGCACTTCTATGAGGGCCTCGCCTTGGCGAAGCTGGGTTTCTTCGGCCAGGCCCATGAGCAACTCAAGCTTGTCGAAGATTACCAGGCCGCCCCCAACTTCGCAGAGGTGGCGAGTTCCCTGCGGAAACAATTGGCCGTGAGCCCTGGGGGCCGCCGGTTCCGGCTCTTCGGCCGCGTCGCAGCCCACTACGACGACAACGCCAACTTCGTGCCTGATACGAATGTGTTCAACCTGCGTTCGCAAGAACAAAGTACCCGAGGCTCTACCCTTTCCTTGAGGATGGAGTACGACCTGCTGAGACGCCCTTCAGGCGAGATCACCTTGCGGACCGACGTCTACCAGACCCTGAACATCGATCTGCCGGATACGGACGTGAGCGACGTCGCGGTGGAGGTGCTTTTCAACCATCGTGGGCGCGATTTTGGCCTTCCCGCCCAAGTGGGCCTGTCCCTGCGCGTGGACCAGCTTCTGGTAGACTTCGACAACTTCCTGCAACGGGCGAGCATTTCGCCGTCCTACACGCTCATTGAACGGCCTTGGACCTCGACCGAAGTCCACGCGACGTACCAATACCGCAGTTTCAGCGACCAGGGCGCTTGGGAAGGAACACGCGAGGACCGAGACGCCCACCACTATGGCGCCGGCCTGTCCCAGACGTTCCTCTATCGCCAGATGCGATTGACCCTCGGATACGACATGAGCGTCGAAAACGCCCAAGGCGGCAACTACGATTACACGGGCCACCAACTGAGCGCCGGCTTCTCCTCTCCCCTCCACTTCTGGAATCTTCAGTTCGATCTGTATTCCAACGTTCGTTTCCTCTCCTATGATGGCACGAACAGCCTCTTCAACCTTCATCGAAACGACACGCAGTACATGACGGTGGCCACCCTGCGCAAGCCGCTCAAGTACGGCATGGCCCTCTTCGCCGAGTACACCCACACGCACAACAACAGTGATATTGCGCTCTACGAGTACACGAGGAACATGTACCTCGTCGGCCTGGAATGGAAGTTCTGACCCGCCAGGCGCCCCTCACCAAGGAAGCCCCCATGGACCGCCCCCTGCTACGTTTCCCACGCGCGCTTCAGCCTTGTTCGGGGCTCATTCCCCTCGCCTTGCTCCTCCTGGCCCTCCCGCCCCTCTACGCCCAGAAGAAGGTGGCCATCAAGTGGCCCGCCAAGGAAGCCACGGTCGAGGACTTCCACCCCTTCGGCGTGGAGGTCAAGTTCGAGCGATGGTACAGCTTCAAACAGAGCGTGGCCACTCGATCCCTAACGGACTATATCAAGAGCCGGTTGGATTACGAAAAGTCTATCCTCTGGGGAACCCTGCCCACGCTGAAGCAAATGGGCCCCGTCGCCAAGCAGAGCCTGCTCAAATCGATCCAGTCGCGAGAGGAGATTCAGAAACGGCTCAAGAAGAAGGACGAAGAACTCCTGCCCGACGCACTCGGGTATTTCCACATGGAAGAACCGACCACGATGGAGAGTTGCCCCGCGACGCCAGACAGCTACCGCGCGGTCTCGCTGTACCTCTATTCGTGGAAAACTGTGGTCGCGGCCTACCGCTTCTTGCTCCAGCAGGAACTGAAGCTCTATGCCATCAAGGACAAGATCGACGCGGGCTTGATCAAGTTGGGCAAACCGCCGGCGCCAAGTAAGAAGGCGAGCCCCGCCGCCAAGCCCGGCGGGAAGGCGGCGCCTGCTTCGGCCGGGCCCAAGGGGGCGCCCGGCAAGACTCCTCCCAAAAAACGAAAGTGAAGGCTTCGGTGCGTACGAGCCCACAGGAGCGAGCGGATGCTCTTCGCCTAGCCCGCATTTCTCACGAGTCCAGTCGGGGGCAGATGCAAGGCGCACGGTGCGGACGGGCCTCATTCCCAGGCACACCGTCCATTGGCGGCCGTCTCCTGCGTTTCTCTGCTTGGGCTGGTGAGAAATGCGGGCTGCCCGTGCCCGCTCGGAAGCCGGCTTGGGGCCGGCCGCTACGGTGGATACCGTTCGCCGGGTTGCCCCTGTTGATGATTGCTACCGTGCTGGGCTCCCCGGCCGCGCGGCGCGGCATCGCCGCCCGCTCGCGGGCGAACGCGCAGGCGACGGCACCGAGCTTTCCCAAAGAGGAGGTGACCCTCAACCTCTCCTGCACGTCCGGCCAGACGCCGGCCCTCGATCCTGTGCCGGACTTTTTGCCAGATCGGATCAGCGTGCGCGTGGCATGCAAGAAGAAGCCCTCCGGCGGCGGCAAGGGCAAGGGCGGCGGCGGCAAAGGCAATGCGTTCTCCTTCCCGCCCGACAAAATCAAGATCCACATCAGTTGCTACAAGCCTAAGCCGGCCCCGTTGCCGACGTTCCATTTCCCCGATTTCACCGTCGTCATCAGCATTGGGTGCGAGGAGGAAGAGAAAGACCTGCCGCCGGCGCAAGTGGCCGGAAGGATTGTCACCGGCTCGGGCCGGCGCCAATTGCAGGATCTTGCCAAGCAGAGCAACCCGATCGCGCCGCACCAACGCCCAGTCACGCCTTCCGGGAGACGCCAACTGGAAGACCTGGCGAGGAAGGCGGGAATTGCTCAGCCGCGCGATCAACTCGTCGTCACAGGTCCGGACGGGGCCACGATTGGCCACGTCTTCGCCGATCCCCAGGGCGAGACATGGTTTGCCCCCGGAAAGGATACGTGGCAAAGGCTTGACGCGTGGATTGGGCAAGTCGGAGCATCCGACCTCGCCTGGGTTGTTTCCCAAGTCCCTGCGCGGATCCGCCCTGACGGCTCCGTCGACTTGAACGGCCATACCATCGGCCGCGTCGACGCCTTGTCTCCGCTCATTGCGAAGTTGGCCCGCAAACCTGAAACAAGGGTTGGACACGGCACGGCCGGAGCGCGGCCCGATCGAGGATCGGCAGGGGGCGCGGTCACGCTCACCCTTGCGCCTGTCGCCGCGGGCCCGGGAGATTCGTGGGCGTACACGCCCTCGACCTTGGCGATCCCGCAGGACCCCCTCGTGCAGGAGCAGATCGCAGACAGCCAAGACGGGGTGGTTGTGGACTGCACCGGCAACTCGGCCGGCCAAATCTGCCAGAAGCCGGGGTGGCCCATCCCCGACTCAGGAAGCCAGTTGATTCCCGGCGCTCCGTCCGGCCAACGCATGTATGCGCTCGCCGCGCACAGCCCGGTGCACGGGTTCTGCATGGACCGAGGGCTCGCGCCGCCCCAGCCGGGCCGGCAGTACTACCGGCCTCTGGCCTGGGACAGCGGATTCCTGCCGGAAGGCAACCCTTTCTTGTACCAGTTGCTGCTCTTCAAGGGCATCGACAAGCAGATCAAAGACCTCGTGGACGCGGGCGCGTTCTCCGACATCCCCATGGACCCCAAGAGGCTTCACCTCACGCTCTCGCAACTCTACCTCTGGCATCTCATGGACCACCTCAACTTCGAAATGGTGAAGGAGCACGTGGTGGCTCAAGTGAAAGACGCCCGGCTCAAGGTCAAGAGAAGAGACATCGCCGCCATGGCCCGTTCTCTCTACAAGGCGGTCTTCGCCATCGAGCAGAAGCTGGCGGAAACGCATCCCGAGTGGAGTGGGTTGAGAGTTCAAGGAACTCGCGCCAGATGAACGTGCGTCATTCAACCACGGTTTGCCGAGCGCGGTCCCCCTTGGCAGGGGCTGTCGCCGCCGGCTTCATCGGAGCCGCTCTCTTGGCGTCCCTCGCGCAAGGAGCGGAGACGTCGGCTGAGGCCCGCGCCTGTCTGGAGACGATCGAATCGATCTGCCGTCAGCCCGCGATCGTGCGATCCGACCGGGCGGGCGAACTCGCCGCGGCGTTCGCCGCGCTCAAGAGGTCGAACCCTTCGGCAGAAACGGTTCGCCAAGCAGCCCTTCTCCTCACGTACAAGATTACCCACGACTACTGGCAACTGCGAAGTTTCTGCGTCGACCTAAACAAGCAAGCCAAGCACAGCAGCCTCAAAAGCATCTTGAAGCTGAGCCCCGCGGACGTGGGCCTTTTGGACCAGAAACTGGCGAAGTTCGGCCAAGCGCTCGTGATGGAACGCCCTCTCATCGACAACCCTCCGGAGCGCCTGGCCCCAGAGGAGGCCTGGGAAGTCATCGACACCCACCTCCCGTTCATGGCGCCAGATGGGGACGCCAGTCTGGCCCGGCTCTGGAGCGCGTTTGAGAGGTTGTTGGCCCCGGCGATGGCCGGCTCTGAGTCGAAGTACCAAGCCGCGCTCGCCAAGGTCCGCGCGGCCTGGCGAGCGCGGCCGCAGGACTTGAACGCGCTCCCGGAAGACGAGGCCCGGTTCGTCAAAGTCCTCGGCCGCACGCGCATGTACTACCGCCGCTTTGCCGGCTTGACGCCCCCTTAACACCCAGCAATCCGAACATGAAGTCGTCCCCACGACAGCACGATGTTGAGAAGCATTCGGGGGGTGTCCCACGCGGCCGGCCAGCCTTGGGACGCTCGCCCGCGCTCGCGTGGCTGTGCCTAACCCTCTGTTTCTGGCCCGCTCATGGCCTGCTGGGCCAGGTCATTGTCACCTACCCCAAGACCAAGAGAAGCATCAACGTCAAGCACGCCACAATCGTGCAGATGCAACTCAAGAAGTGGTACCGTGTGCCGGGAAACAACCTAGACAAGCTGTTCCTGGCCAAACTGGCCGCGGAGAGGAAAGCAGCTCAGAAAGCTGTCGACGATGCGGTCAAGAACAACCCCAGCTACCGACGCGCGAAAACGGCGGCTGTCAAGCGGATCATCGAAGGCATCCTCAGGCGCATGGCCACCCGGGAGGTGGCCAAGCGATCCAAACAGATCGCCGCGCAGGCCACGCTCGCGCAGGCCATCGCATACTTCGGCGCGCGCGAGCCGGCCGGGGCGACTCCCTGCGCCACGCCACCAGGGGAAGTCAAATACGTCTTCCGACATTGTTATGCCGGCCGCACCCTGTGGTTCGCGTACAAGCACGTTTTCGACGAGACGGCCACGTTCCTCAACTCCCTGTACGCCCCATCTGGGTTGGGCAAGGCGAAGTTCCAGCCAGACGTGGCGCGAGGCGGCCAATCCGGCGGGTCTAGGCCCGTATACGGCTCGGATGGCAAGCCCGTGGGCCAAGTGGACATCGACCCGAACGGCGGCGTCTGGTTCACGCCCGAGACGCCCGCTGGAGCCATGCCGGCGACGCCGCAGCGGGCCGAGATCCTCCCTGGCGGCGAGGTGTATCTAAACGGCCGGAGAATCGGCCAGGCGGGCGCGCCCGAGACGCCAAGTCCCACCCGCGTCGCGTCTCGCCCCCAACCCCCGGCCGGCGCGCGTTCGGGAACTCCCGTTCGCGATGCGAATGGACAACTCGTAGGCGGCCTCGAGCGAGACCCCGCCGGGCAGTGGTGGCTGACGCCTGCCGGCTTCCCCGGCGCCATGCCTCCCCCGCCGGTCAAAGTCGAACGCGCGGCGGACGGAACGGTGTTCTGGGCCGGGAAGCCTATCGGCAAGGCGCCCGTGGCCGCGGAGAAGCCGGAGGCAAAACCCGAACAGCAAAAGGGGCCTTCCACTTCGACCAGCCGTATCGCGAAGGCGCATACGCAACAGGCCAATCTGGACGGCCGCAGAACCGGCAAGACGAGCGCACCCGAGACGCCAAGTCCCACCCGCGTCGCGTCTCGCCCCCGCCCTCCGGCCGGCGCGCGTTCGGGAACTCCCGTTCGCGATGCGAAGGGCAAAGTCGTGGGCGGCCTCGAGCGAGACCCCACGGGGCAATGGTGGTTGGCGCCCGTCGGCTTCCCCGGCGCCATGCCTCCGCCGCCCGTCAAAGTCGAGCGCGCGCCGGACGGAACGGTGTTCTGGGCGGGGCGGCCCCTTGGCAAAGTGCACATCGCCAAAGCCAAGACCGCGGAGAAGACGCCGCCGGCCAAGGGCCCCACAACCACGCCGGCCAAGACCGCGCAGACCGAACAGCCCCAGACGACCGGGCAAGAGCCGATCCCTGAGTCTCCCGTGCTTGCCGGCGCGGACGCGGAAAAGCAACTGGAGGCTTACATCCAGAAACTTCAAAAAGCTTACGACCACACGGTCGAAAAGACCAAGGAGATCCAAACCAAGAAGACGGAGATCACGCAGAAGATCATCCAACTCATTCGATCCACTACCCCCCATAACCAACAGCAAATCGAGAAGGAAAAGGCGCGGCTGCGGAAGCAATGGCAGGACTTGAAGGCGCAGCAACAGGCCCTGTGGCGGCGAGCCGAGGCGCTACGCAAACGCCTGGAGCAAGCGCGAGCCCGGGGCTCCGAAGCGCGAAAGATCGCCGAAAAGGCCCGGGCGGTGAAGAAGATTGTCGATTTCGTGGCCGGCCTCTATCCGCCTGAATCCTCCGCCGCGCGTCGGTCGCCCCTCAACGCCATGCTCGCGAGCATGCGGCACACCCACGGCGCTTTCCGCGTCGAGCAGATCATGGCGGGTTACGCCCGGCAAAAAGGGCCGCGCTCGCCCCTGTCCTTCCTGCGTTATCTTCAGAAGCGTTTGGTGGCCGACAAGGCCATGACATCCGACGAACGGCTGCAATCTGAGGTCTCGTTCATGTCCTTCTTGGCCCTGTTGCTGCGGGACGCGCAGCGCCAGTGGCTGTGGGGGGTGACGAAGGAAGAGGCCGATACGCTGAGGAAGCAGCTTCGGGCCCGGCTCGACCCACTCCTCCAAAACGCCGAGGCCCATCGGCCCAAGGAGACGGCCCCCCACGCGCAGGAGGCGTTCCTGAAAGAGCTGACGCTGCGCGTCATGCGCCTGGGGCTGTCCTCTGGCCCGGACCGGCTCGCACAAGAGCGGAAGCTGGCCGCGGCTGTTCGCGCGCTCACGCAGACCGCGCTCAAGAGCGCACCGCAGGAGCCCGGCCCCCTGCAACGCCACTGGCGCGAGCACGCACAGGCGCTCCTCGCACTCTACAAACAACTCGCACGCGCCACAGGCCCCTTCGGCCGGCGGGCGAACATCGTGGTTGCGGAAGCATTGGCTCAGGCGTACGACCACTGGGCCCAAAGCCTTCGGGGATGGAAGCAGGGGCAGGCGGTCGAGAAGTTCCTCTTGGCCGCGCAGTTCGCGCTCGCGTCAGCCGACATCGTCAAAGCCGTGCAACTGGCCCAATCGGCGTTGCAGACCACGCGGGATCCCGACGGCGCGGCCGCGCAGCAAGCTCGGCTCATGCTCGCCAGCCTCTACCGAACGCTGCTGAAACGCGGCGGCCGCATCCCGGACAAAGTCAAGAAAGCCTTGCGAATTCCGGGGCAAGGCAAGAGTTTCCAAGAGCGGCTGCAAAGCAGCCTGGTGGCGACCCTGAAAGAGATCGTGCAGCACGGCGACCGCTCGCCAGCCGCGGTGAAGGCTGCACTCGAGCTGTGGAAGCTGCCTGATCAGCAGGCCGCGGCTGAGAAGATGCTGAAGCAAATGGCGGACGCCTTTCGGGAGGACGAAGAGCCGCTGCCCCCTCTGCTTGCCGCATGGGAAGTGCTGCGGGACTGGCCCAAGAACCTCGCGTCCAACGTCCGAGACGCGCTCGCTAAGAGGATCAAAGACTCCCGCACGCTCGTCGCACTGTCCACGCTGGTCTTCCACGCGGAGCGCCTGCCCGTGAAGACTCGCATCCGCCTCGTGCATGGGATCTGGGGCAGCCTCCAGCGCGCGATTCGGCAAGCCAAGGGCGAACCCGCGCGCGGCCAAGCCCGCCGCAAGGCGCTCGTCGCCATGTTGTGGCAGCACGCGCGTTGGCTCTACGCCAACGACCGCGATGCTCTCACCGGCACAAGCGGCCAGCGCGAGATCGACTACGTGCGTGGTTCCGTCGATTACCAAGTGAGCCAGCTTCC
>JAJRTI010000482.1 GCA_024278415.1 Planctomycetota bacterium
ACGTTTCACGCCTTCCTTGGAGCCCCTGAGTGTCCGAACACACCTCATCCGTCGGCCATCGCATAGCGAAGGCCATGTTCGTGATCGTCTTCTTCTGGTTCTTCTGGAAGTTTGGCGGCTTCCTCATCAACCTGCTCATTGCGCGGCTCTACGGGGACTCCGCGCTCGTGAAGGACGTGTATACCTTCACGTACAAGTGGGTCATCTTCGCGCTCATTTACCCCAGTTTGCTCAAGTTGCTCGTGCCGGCCTTCATGCCGCTCTTCACTGAGCGCATGCAGAAGAGCGAAGAATCCGCGTGGGAGCTGGCCAACACCCTCATCAACATCTACGTCGCACTCAACATCGGCATGCTGTGCCTGGGCATGCTCTTCAGCGACAAGCTCGTGCAGACACTCGCGCCAGGTTTCGACCTCACGACGCAGCAAGCCGCGTCCCGCGCCTTACGCATCATGTTCCCGGGCATCTTCGCCATGAACATGTGGATCCTCGCGCTCGCGGTGCAAAACGCCTACAAAGTCTTCGGCTATCCCTCTGCGGGCGACGCGGTGCAGAAAATCGTCTGGGCCATCGCGATCCTCTTCGGTGCGAAAGCCCTCGGAGTCCAGGTCGACGCCATCGCGTATGGCTTTCTCGTGGGCTGCGTCCTCCAGATCATCGTGAACCTCATCGGCTTGGGCAAGAAGCTGCGTTTTTACCGGCTGGGCTTCCCGCTCCTGTCCATGTCGCGGGTGGTCAAGGAGGCGGCGACTTTCCTAGCGTTTGTTGCCGTCGGGGTGCTGTTCAGCGCTCTTGTGATTCCAAAGTGCAGTGCCGCGCTTCACCGCGCAAATCTGGACCCGGAGTTCGTCGAGTTTACCGCGTGGCTCTTCCTCATCGGTGTCTACGCGCTGCAACTCTGGTGGCGCGCGAAACAGATCGGGACGCCCATGGCGCGGTTCGCCGCGCTCGCCGCGCCGCTGCTCGTCGGCATCGTCTTCGCCCGGTGGCGCGACTTGACCACCGCCTTCTTCCAGAGCTACACGAAGGCCGGCTGGTTTGGCGACCTCGAAATGGCCAAGACCATCGGCAACCTGCCGCACATCATGCTGGGGCAGGCGCTCGCAATCGCAATGTTGCCGTACCTCTGCGACCTCGCGGCCAAGAAGGACTGGCAGACTTTCGGCAGCGTACTCACGAGCACGCTGCGCATGCTCGCACTCATCTTCATTCCCATGACCGTCGGCCTCACCGTGCTCGCGTCGCCCATCTTCCAACTCATCTACGACAACGGCAATTGGAACGAGTTCGACATCATGCTTGGCGGCGCGGGACTCCAGTTCTTCATCTGGGGCTTGATCTTCTTCGCCATCGAAAACGCGCTCATGCAGTCGTTCTTCTCCGTGCAGAAGGTCTGGTGGCCGACCCTGCTCGGCATCGCGTCCGCGGTGTTCCACATCGTGCTCGTGGTGGGGCTCGTGCGCGTGCTTGGGTTTGATTCGCCGTACGAGCTATACGTCGTCTCGGCCGCGTCGCTGCCCGCGTCCCGCGCGTTCAAGAACATCGTGCTGCTCATCGTCACCAAGTTCCACGTGCCCATCCTGCCGTTCAAAGACACCCTCGTGTTCGCGGCGAAGCTCGCCATCGTGAGCGTGGGCGTGTGGGCCGGCGCACACTTCCCGCTGAAGCTGACCCTGCGCTTCACCCGGCTCGACGGACTCAAGGAACACGTCGTCGCGGTGGACACGTTCAACTTCGAGGCCAAGGGCTGGCTGTCGCGTGACGCGGAGGTGCTTGGGGTCGAACGCACCGTGGCCCCCGGCGACGTGCTGCTCGTGTCCGCAAAGCTGTCGGCCACGCGGCGCTTCCCCGCAAAGCTCAAGCCGCTGCGCCTGCCCGTGCCCCCAGACGGCAAGGTGGACCTCGCGGCGGCGTTTCGGCAGTGGGGCATCGGTGGCGACCCGGCGCCCGTGCAAGCCGCGCAGCGCCGCCTGCACCAAGTGCGCGATGCCGTGTTTGCCGCGCTGCGCAAGGCCGGCGCGGTCACGAAACAGGTGCGCGTGATGGTCGGCCAATACGCGGCCGATTCGCCGCCGGATCGGCGCTACCTGGGCGTGGGCTACCGCAAAGCCGGCCGGCGCTCGCTCGGGGTCTTTGCCCCCATCAACCCCTCATTCCAGCGCGACCTTGGCAGCTTTGACTTGCAGGGCGCTGCCACGATCCGATGCCGCGCCAAACTTGATGCAGATGGCGGCAAGGCGACCTTCCGAGTGACGCTTGGCGACGTGGCGACCCGGCGCGCGAGCGCGACCTTCACGCTCAAGGCCGACGGCGCCTGGCACGACGTAGTTATCCCGGCATCGGAATTCGGCAGCACCAAACTGAGCCATCTGGACCGCATCACCTTTGCCGACGTGACGCGCGTGGCCCAAGACGAGTCCCTGGAGCGCTTTCTTGCGCTCGACGATCTTGTGGCCGTGACAGCCGCCGGCAAGACCGTGCCCATCGACGACTTCGAGGCCGCCGGCGCGGGCTGGCAGACGAAGGGCGTGGTGCAGCACGTGCCCGGCGAGAAGCCCGGCGAACGCGCGCTCGCGCTTCAAGGCCCTGCCACCGCTCGACGCAGCCTCGCGGCGTACGACCTGTCGCGGTGCGACGTGCTGTCGTGCAAGCTTAAGACCGACGCCGCCGTGCGGCTGACCGTGACGCTGGAGGACGAAGCCGGCGCCAAGTTCGTCTTGCCAGAGAAGGAACTGGGCCCGACTCAGGGCCGCCAACGCGTGACGTTCGCACTCAAGGACGCCAAGTCCTCCGGCGGCGCGGCCGTGGACCCCGCGAAGCTCGTGGCCGTCCGATTCACCGTCGCCGGCTCGACCGCCACGACTTGGCTCGACAATGTCGAGTTCAAGAGGACGCGCACCGTGAAGGAGCGCGTGATGTTCGAGGTGCTGAAGGCCATCCGCGTAGTCGTGCCGTCGGCCATTGGCTCCCTCGCTTTCGTCCTGCTCGTGTGGCTGCTGCGAATCGAAGAAGGCCGCCAG
>JAJRTI010000483.1 GCA_024278415.1 Planctomycetota bacterium
CAACAACGCGGTCGCGCTGCGGTACATGATGTTTCACCCCGAGTTGGCCGAGCCCTCTCGCGCGCAGGCCTTCGTCGAGGACTTGGCGCGCAAGCAGTATGGGGACGCCGCCGCGCCACACGTAGCCGCTGCCTGGCGCGATATCGAAGCCGCGCAGCAAATCCAGTCGGACCACACGTACTACTGGCACCACCTGCGTCCCAACTGGGCAGGGCCGGTGCTCAACTCCCCGTTGACCGTTGATGCCCTCCGCTCGTGCAAGCTGAGAGGCCTGGAGCCGTCGAAGCCATACGGCAAGATTGACTACTGCCCCTACAGCGGCGATGAGATCGCCGCCACTCGCGTCCTGGGCAAAGCGCTCTCCCAGGTGGCCGACTGTTTTGCGCGGGCGGCCGAGTGCTTCCAGACCGCGCTCAAGGTGCTCGACACGGGCCAACGCTCACTGTACGAGCATTGGTATCCGGAAAGCGAGCACAGCCCACGCCCGCGCCTCACGCCGCGTCAATCATTGGAAAAGCAGCTTGCCGCGGTCCAGCTTCACGCGGAAAAGCAGCGTAGAATGGGGCTCTTCTTCGCGGCGTACTCCCGCGTCAAGAGCATGGCGGAGGGGCACGAGGATTGACGACGTTCGGGTGTCTGGGGACACGAAGTCGGCCGCTGCGCGTCCTTGGTTCATGTCCCCGCTATGTCCCCGCGCGGCTACAGCCGTTCGGCCGCGATGGATGCGAGGGTGCTGCGCTCGCTCTTGGTTAGGGTCACGTGGCCGAAGAGCTTCTGCCCCCGCATGCGCTCGACCGTGTACGTGAGGCCGTTGCTGCTCGCGTCGAGGTAGGGGTTGTCGATCTGGTAGGGATCGCCGGTGAGGACGATCTTGGTGTCCTCGCCGGCGCGGCTAATGATCGTCTTGACCTCGTGGGGCGTGAGGTTCTGGGCCTCGTCGATGACGATGAACTGCTGGGGGATGCTGCGGCCGCGGATGTACGTGAGCGCCTCCATCTCGACCTTGCCCGAATCCTGGAGCGCCTGCACCTTCTTGGCCATCTCTCCCTGGCTGTGGGCCTTGCCGTTCTTGCCATCTTTCCCTCCGCCTTTCCCGCTGCCTTTGCCGCCGCCTTTCCCCGTCGAGAGGAGCAGCGCGAGGTTGTCGAAGATGGGCTGCATCCAATTGGCGAGCTTCTCCTCCTTCGTGCCCGGCAGGTAGCCGATGTCCTTGCCCATGGGCAACACCGGCCGCGAGACGAGGAGCTTGTCGTACTTGTTCTCCACCTGCACCTGGTGCAAGCCGCACGCGACCGCGAGCAGGGTCTTGCCCGTGCCGGCTTTGCCCACGAGGGTCACGAGCTGCACGTCGGTGGACAGCAGCAGCTCCATGGCGAAGGTCTGCTCCATGTTGCGCGCGGCAATGCCAAACATGCGCGCTTCGTCGTGGTGGAGTTTGTGGAGCTTGCCGTCGCCGTCGAGGAAGAGTGCGGGGGCCGAGTGCTTCGGGTTGGCCTCGTCCTCCAGCAACACAAACTCGTTGGGCTCCAGGTCCTCGGCCGGCGCGTCCACTGCGCCCTGCTCGTAGAGGCCATCGACCACGTCGGCCGAGCAGGCGACCTTGCGCCACCCCGAATACAGCCGGTCGAAGTCGACCTTCTGCTTCTCGAAGTCCACGACCGTCAGGCCGAGCGCGTCGGCCTTGAGTCGGGCGTCCACGTCCTTGGACACGAACACGACGGCTCCGCCCTGCTGTTGGATGTCGACCGCGACCGAGAGGATGAGGTTGTCGCGCTTGTTCATGTCGAGGCCGCCGAAGTCCCGGGCCTCCCGCTGCCACACGACGCGCACCGTGCCGCCCTTGTCGTTGATGGCCACTCCCTCCGTGAGCCGCCCTTGCTCGCGGTATCGGTCGAGCGAGCGGATCACCTGCCTCGCGTGCCGGCCCACCTCGTCATTGTTGCGCTTGAAATCGTCCAGCTCCTCGATCACCGTCATGGGGATGACGACTTCGTTGTCCTCGAAGACGTCCAGCGCAGCAGGGTTGTGGAGCAACACATTGGTGTCGAGCACGAACGACTTGCGGGCCATGGGGGCGGACTCCTTTGTGGGGGGGGACTCGGCAGAGCTTAGCCCGCATTTCTCACGGGTCCAGGCGGGTTAAGGCTTTCAGACGGCGACTTTTCCGACAGTGCTATCCCGGGCGGGTGAGATATGCGGGTTTGGGCACGAACGCGGCCTCCATCCTGGCACATGCGGGGGGCATGCGCAAGGTGGAGGGGGACGCGCGCGGGCCGTTGACGGTGGGGGTGGTTTGGGCTATAGTGACCGCGGGGACGCGATGTGGAAGCCTGCGAAGCGGGATTGCATCGTGTCTACAGACGCCATCTAGGGATATCCACATGCAGAGCGAAGGATCTGGGGAAACGCGCCTGGAGCCTCACGAGGCGCCCCCCCATGGAGCGGAGGCCTCCGTCGCCATCGTCGACGACGAGGCGCCCATCCGCATGGTTATGGCGCAAGTGCTCGTGAGAGAGGGGTACAGGGTGGAGGCGTTCGCCAGCGCCGAGGAGCTGCTCGATGTGCTGGGAGAGGCCAGGTCGTTCGATTTGATCTTCCTCGACCTGCGCCTGCCGGACATGCAAGGCGAGGAAGCCCTCTACCGAATCAAGCAGAACGGGTCCGACGCGGACGTGATCATCATGACCGGCTACTCGTCGGTCGAGTCCGCCGTCACGTGCATGAAGGCCGGCGCCGGGGATTACATGCCCAAGCCGTTCAACGCGGAGTACATGCGGCTCGTGGCCAAGCGTGTGCTCCATCGCCGAGAGTTGGAGCGCAAGGCCATCGAGCGCGACGTGTTCGAGAAGCTCTCCAAGACCGATGGGCTCACCGGGATTTACAACTACCGTTTCCTCCAGGAGCTGCTCGACGTGGAGATCGAGCGCGTCAAGCGCTACGGCAGCGAGTTGTCGCTGCTCATGATCGACATCGACGACTTCAAGCACTACAACGACCACTGCGGGCACCCGGCCGGCGACGAGGCCCTGTGTCGGGTGGCCGACATCATGACACGCAGTGCGCGGGCCTGCGACTACGTGGCGCGCTACGGCGGCGAGGAGTTCGCCATGGTCCTCACCGAGACGGGCAAGCAAGGCGCAATCACTTGCGCCAACCGCGTCCGCGTTGCGGTGATGGAAGCGGACTTCGCGGACAAGGCAGCCCAGCCGCTGGGCATGTTCAGCATCAGCGTGGGCCTCGCAGCATGCCCCGAGGACGCGCTGGAGAAAGCGGAGATCGTCCGGCGCGCGGACGACGCGCTCTACCAAGCCAAGGGCCTAGGCAAGAACTGCGTCGTCGCCTGGGGAGAGAGGTCCGAGGGCAAGGACGCCGCGCGGTAGCCCGCGCGCGAATCGGCCTTTCACCGCGTTCGACGGGACAGGGAGAATTAGGCGGAGGCAGCCACATGTCGTCTCTGATCGCCTCGCCGTATCACGCAGGCTCGACCAGGCCCAACTCCGCTCTGATCGCATCACGTATGGCGCTCGCGAGGCCCACTGCCTCCACCGCGTCCTCCTCCGTCGCGCGGAGCCCCGGGTACCGAAAGTGCACGGCATAGGCCGACAGCTCCTCACATGCCTCGCGGAGCCGCTCGAACGCCGCGTGCGACCCCGCCAGCATGTCGAGCAAGACGGCGAGATTGTGTCGCCTGTGATGTCGCGTCACTTGCGGGCGCCACCCGCTCGTAGTGTCTGCCGTACGGCGCAATGGTGCGAATTGAAGCTTGCCGTCCCGTAGGGACGACCGAAAATAGCCCAGCACTTCAGTGCTGGGAGTTGTGCCGTCGGTGGCAAATTGCCAGTCCCGTAGGGACGGCTGAACGTCGTCGAATCGCCCATCTGAGGCCGTTCGCAGCGTTCAGTCGTCCCTACGGGACTAGGGTTCACTCGTGGACCCGTTTTCCCAGCACTGAAGTGCTGGGCTAGTCTCAATTGTCCCTACGGGACAGCAGATCGCCTTAAGTCA
>JAJRTI010000484.1 GCA_024278415.1 Planctomycetota bacterium
CGCCGGGAACGCTTGCCATGGCCGGCGTGTTCTACATGGCGGCGCGTGTGCTGCGCCATCGTGTCGAAGGCCGGGGCCGGCGGTGGGAGCTGTTTGTGCTGGGCGCGCTCATCGGCGTGGCGGCGCTCATGCGTTACGTTTAGAGTGTTATCGTGGTCCCCATCAGTCTGTGCCTCTTTGTTTCCAGTTTTGTGGACGAACGCCGGGCGAGGGGGGGGGCGCCGGCCCGGAGCGGAGCTGGCTGCGGTGGTTCGCGTCGGCCGTGGGCGACCAGGCGATTCTTGCGCTGGGCTGTTGGTCGCTTGCGTGGATCATTCTGGTGTATTGGAAAACGCAGTTCGGCTTCGTGGGCGGCAGCCCCCACGCGACGTCCCGCGATTTTAGCGTCACGCTGTGGCCGCCACCGTTGGTGAAGATTCTCTTCAGCCCCTTTCATGGCTTTTTCCTTTTCAGCCCGGTATTCTTGTTCGCCATGGCCGGTTTTGCCGGCATGGTCCTGCGCCGGCCGGCCGAGCGCGACGCGCGCGCGCGTCTGGCGTGGCTCTGCCTGGGCAGCTTTGCCGCGGTGGCGTTTGTGTATGATTCGCACGCGGAATGGGCGGCCTACGGCACCTACTCGACGCGCTTCCTCACGGAGTGTGTCGTGCTCATGTCGCTCGGGCTGTGGTGGTTCTTGCGCGAGGCGTCCTGTTGGCGCTGGTGCGCGGCCGGCCTCGCAGCGGCATACTCCTACTGCTTGTTCCTGCTCACGCGCGGCCGGCTGATCGACCAGGTGACGCCGTTCGACGTGGGCCAATCGCTGACCGCGTACCTCTATGTCTTCCGCGAGCGCGTGCCGCTGGGCACGATCGTGCACCGCGTGTGGCAAAGCTCGTTCTCGATGAAGTTTCTCTCGCAGCGGCCGGCGCTCATGGCCGGGTTCGTTGCGTTCTGGCTGGCTGCGGCCGTCGGCATGTGGTTCTTATGGCCGCGGCGCGCCGGCCGTGTCTGAGGCTCTAGGCCGTGATCCGCAAACTGCCCCGCTACGTGCTCCGTGAGTTGCTCGCCTCCCTCGTGTTGGCGTTGGTGCTCATTCTGTTGATGCTCATCGCCGGCCTGTCGGTGCAGTTGGTCTACCAAGGTTTGACCGTGTCCCAACTGGGGCGCCTCATCCCCTTCTTGGCGCTGCTCGCGCTCCCCCACACGCTTCCCGCGGCGCTGCTCACGTCGTCGGTCATGACTTTTGGCCGGCTATCGGGCGACAACGAGATCACCGCCATCCGGAGCAGTGGCGTACACCTGCACGTGGTCGTCACGCCTGCGATTGCGGTGGGGCTAGTGGCCACGATCATCGGCTTGGGGCTGAATTTCGACACGTTGCCGAAGGCCTATTTCAAGATCGACAGGCTGAAAATGTCGGCGGCCCAGGAACTCGCCCAGTCGATTATCCGATCCCGCGGCGAACTGAACGTGTCGCGCTACCAAATCCGCGCGAACGGGGTAGATGGCACAAAACTGACGGGGGTCACCATCCTCGAATACGAAAGCGAGATCGTTCGGCGGATCTGGTCGGCCAAAGAGGCGGTGATCCGGTACGACCCTGAGACGAGTATGCTCTCTGTGCTGCTGCGGCATGGCCAACTGCGCCAGATGGGGGACTCCGAGGGCGCGCGCACGCAGACGATCGAGTTCTCGGACATTTGGTTCCCAGTGGAGGATCAGCGGCTGGCCGAGAAGCGGCCGCGGCACTTCAAACAAATGCACATGCGCCTGCTCCTGGAGCAGCGGGCCAAGTGCGCCAAGATTCTGGCCAGAATGCCGCAGCGCTTCAAGGATCCCAAGAAGGTCAAGAAGGCGGCCTACGAGGAGCAGTGCCAGTTCCACCGGGAACGAAACGTGGTGCTCGCGCGGAAAAGCAGCGTCGCGAACCAAGTCAAAAACATCGATCGCAAGATTTCGGCGCTGGCGATCCGAGCGAGTTCCGCGGCCGGCGCGAACGCCGCACAGCGGCAGGCCATCAGCTCCGCCGAGGCGCTCCTGTCCAAGGCCAAACGTGAACTGAAAGCGCTGGGCCGAGAGTTGACGACCGAAGCTCAAGAGCGACGCGTCGTGCTCAAGAACCGTATGCGGAAGTACGGACGGGACATTGAGAAGGCCACCATGCGAGTCGAGGAGGCCCGCAAAGAGGCCCGCGAATGCCGCCGGGAGATTGCCCGCCTCCGAGGGCTCCGCCGAGGCCTCGTCGCGAAGCGTGACCAGTTGGCCAAGGAGGCGGAGGTCATTCAGGGAAAGGGTTCGCAGATGGCCGCTCGCTTGAAGGATGCGAAAGCACAACTGGACATGGTGGAGATCAACACGGAGATTCAGCAGCGCGCAGCCACGGCCTTCTCGTGTCTCACCTTTGTCCTCATTGGTGTGCCGCTGGGGCTGCTCGTCAAGCGCGGCAACATCCTCGTGGGGTTC
Source organism: Planctomycetota bacterium (assembly GCA_024278415.1). The sequence goes on from JAJRTI010000484.1 coordinate 2,443, forward strand.
GCGGTCAGCTTCATGGTGGTGCTGCTGATCTACTACCCCTTGTCCTTGGGCGGGCAGGTGCTGATTTTCGACAAGTACTATCCCGTAGGGCCGTCGGTCTGGGCGGGCAACGCCGTGCTCGCCGCCATCGGCGTGTGTCTCTTGGCGAAGGTCTTCAGGCGCTGAGCACAGCATTCCGTAAATCCGCATAGCCCGGAGCCGTGCCTTCCCTGGGTTGCGCGCCTGCCACTGCGCGGGAGGAATGGAGGAATGGAGGAACGGTGGAATGGTGGAATGGTGGAATGGTGGAATGGTGGAATGGTGGAATGGTGGAATGGTGGAATGCCGCCTGTGCGGACGCATTCCAACATTGCGCGCCAGGGCGCAATGCCTTACTTGCCCATGGCTTCGATCGCGGCCGCCAGTTGCTC
>JAJRTI010000485.1 GCA_024278415.1 Planctomycetota bacterium
GCCGGGGTGCTGCGCGGGGACCATCCCTGCCACCTGGCGATCTGGGGCAAGACCGGCACCGGCAAGACGCTGACCTTGAGCTACTTCCTCAACGTGCTCGCGGAGATGGCGCGGGCCAAAGGAGTGCCGCTGCGCCACGAGCACCTCGACTTCTCCACCCCCAGGCCCTGCTTCCGTGCGCTGAATGACCTGGCTTGCCTCTTCAACGCGAGCAAGCGCTATAAGAAAGGCATCTCCCTTGAGGAGCTGATGCTGCGCATCGAGGCCACCCTGGCCGAGTACCGCGGGTATCTCGTTCTCTTTATCGATGAGGTCGACAATGTCCGGCGAGACCGGGACGCGTTCCTGGGCTTTCTCGTGCGCCGGTTGCCCCAACGCATTAGCGCCAAGCTCATTCTCGTGTTCGCGTCCAACCGTCTGGACTGGCCCGACCATCTCGACCCGCGCGTGCGGTCGTTCCTCAAACTCAACGAGTTGGTGTTCGAGCCGTACGACGCGTTGGACCTGCAGCACATCATGCGCATCCGGGTGGACAAGGCCCTCAAGCCTGACGTGGTCGAGCCTGGGGTGGTGGAGAAGATCGCGGCCCTGTCCAGCCGCGACCATGGGGACGCGAGACAGGCCGTGGCCCTGCTGGCCAAGAGCGCCTACTTGGCGGAAAAGGCTGGGCAGCGGATCACCATGGATATTGTAGACGAGGCCTCCGCGCAGATCGAACAGGACAAGTACGTGGCCATGATCCGCACCGCGCCCAGACAGCTCCAGGCCGCGATGGCTGCGGTCATCGATGCGATCGGGTCCAAGCGTGGGAAAGCCGCGGCCACAGGCGAAGCGTACGACGCGTACCAGCGCTTCTGCGCCCGTGTGGGGCTGCGCCCGCTCACGGCCAGGGCCTTCGGGGATCTGCTGACCGAACTCGACATGTACTCGTTCATCCGGTGTCGAGTCTTGTCACGGGGACGATACGGCCGCACGCGAGAAATCGTGCTCGACCTGACCGGCGACCTGGCCGAGACCATTCACAACACGATCATGGCCCGGATGGATGTGGGCCGCTTGCGCGCAGAGCGATGAAGGGGGACGCCAGAAGGCCCGGCGCCCCGATTCCTCCGGTCACACGACCGACTCGGCCGTAATGGTCTCCTTGGACCGGTCGTTGTCCTTGGCGATGATCGCCTCGAACGCTTGTTGCAGGCAGTAGATCGCCAGCGGGATCTCGTTTCGAGAGAAGCTGCTGGACGACTGCCACTCACCGTTGCGGTCCTTGTATCGCCGCGACACGGTCGCCTTCAGAATGGTCTTGCGTTGGCCGTCCACGGTGATCTCGTTCTCCCAGACCGCGCAGGAAACCTGCCCTGCTCGGAATCGACCTACCGGTAGTTGTGCTGTCATGTGTTTCACCTCCTGGCGCATCAGCTCAAACCGACGCGCCTCTTCTCGTATTGAGGGAAGAGGCACGTCCTTCGCCAAGTGACCATGCCCTCAGTCTCGAGCGAATGAGAAGCCCGCCACAGCAACCCGCCAACACGCAGCCCACGCACCCGGGCGACTGACCGAAGGGAATGTCGCCCAACACGGCCCGTAGGGACGTGTTCAAGACGCGAGCGCAAGCCCACGGACGGCCCCCAAGCCGTCCGTGCCCAAGAGTCGCCCCTCAGGGCGACTCCAGGCGCAAACGCTCAACCAACGCCGCGGCCTCCACCATCGCCGCCAACTCGCGCTTCACTAGCGCTTGCTCTACCTCCGATATCCTCTCATCCAGACCGAACCAGACGAGCATGTCATCTGGACTCAACACGTCGCCGTTGGGATGCGTTGGCAGCGGCCCTTGCTCCAGGATGAAGTCCAGGACGGACCGAATCTTGTAGTTGTTCATGTGCACACCTCCGAGTCTTCGCCGCTCACGGATCGGCTCGCTCGTGTGTGTGCGAGCCGACCGGAAACGCAGAGCGCTGGGGGTACCAAGCGGACCCTTCGATAAACCTTTCGGCCGTTTTTGGCCGACAGGTTTACGACAGAGGGTCTGCGCACCCCCAGCGCGGACAATGCATTCGCGAAGACATTCGTTTGGTTGATATGGGCATATACTCGATTTAGGGCACAGGAGCTAAGTCGTTGCCGCTCAAGGGATAGCCCCGAATCGAGGTGTGCCCTAAATGCACGATTCACGTGCGTTCTTGGGTGAATTAGGGCACACTTTCGGCCGATTTAGGGCACTCCTCAGCCGAATTAGGGCACACTTGAGAGGAATTAGGGCACAGGTGAGAACGGTCCCAGCAGCGGTCGGTGGACGCTCCCTTCTCGCGCGGGCCCTCCCTGCCCATGGGCTGCCGCAGCATACGTCTGCAACACGGAGAAGGCCTAGCGGTATGCCCCGAGTCCAGGCTATCCGACGTCAGCCGGCGACGGCGAGGGAACAGGCGCCCGGCTCCCCAAGATCGACTGAAGCCCACCGCCAACCTCGCCCCCGCGCGACCAGATCGGAGCCCACACGCCGTCCGACTTCAGGCTCGTTTCATCCGTGACCCAGATGAAGTCCGATGGCTGAGTCTGGTGCACGAGCTTGTTGAGCGCGATTCTACGCTCGTGCGTGTTGGTGAGGAACAGGACGCGGAAGCCCCTCACCTTGCAGTTCCAGATCTGCTCGTACCGCTTGTATGCCTTCGTCGCGAAGTAAAGCTGGTAGTTGCGAATCTTCTGCCGTACATCCCCCTTGCCGTGCTTCCGGCTCGCGAGTGTCTCTGTGCCCCTGTCGACCTCGAGGAAGAAGAGCAGCATTCTGTCGAGTTCTGCGTGGCGAATGCAGAACACACCATCAGGCACGAAGGTGATCTCGCCCTGGGGAGCCTTGGGCGCGGTCAGTGTCTCGCGCACGACCGGCCATCCTTTCACGTGGTGGCCCTTGAGCGGTGAGACGGGAGACAGGAACTGCACGCTCACGGCCGGCATGAGGCGCTCCATCTGGGTCAACAGGACGCGCAGCTCGTTCACGAGAAGCTGGTGTTCGACGCAATGGAGCGAGTCGGCCGTAACCATCTCGTCAAGCGTTTCGGCGTCGAGGACACCCCTCTCACGCAACAGCTTGGCGCCCAGACCGGTCAAGGACAGGACGCGCTCGGGGCGACCACGTCCCTTGCCGAAGCTGCGAGGCGTCATGACAATGAGCCCCGCTTCGGCCATCGCCCCAAGACGCCGACGCAACGCGCGGATATTCCGCTGGCCGAGAACGGCAAGCTGGCGCACGGCCACGACGCGGAGTTCCGCGACCCTGCGGAGCGCGTGAATATCTCTCGCCGCCAATCGAGGGTTCATGGTGCCTGTCTCCTGCTACGCGAGGGCATGTGGCAAAGCGCATGAGGTCATCCACAACAGGGAGCGGAGGAGGCGGGCCATTGGTTCCACAGGCGTGGGGCCAACGCGTCGAGTCCCCGAGGTCGAGTGGGGGCGCGGCCCGAGTGACCGCTTCCGGATCGGGTGCATGCGATGAGTCCAAACTCAACAGCAGGTGCGGGTGACATGGTTTAGCGGCACCACGCTCCGTTTGACGGGGACCGCAGGCGCGATCCCGCGCGCCCGAGCGTGCGCCGCGCGCTTGACAGTAAAGTCATTTCCTCGATAGCCTGGGCGACGCATCAGGTTGGCTGTCTCCCGATTTTGTGACAGGCTAGACATATGGCGCGCTTGACAGTGATAAAAGGCGAACAGATTGGTCGAGAATACCTCCTTCGCGAGGAGTTCACGATCGGAAAGGATCCCGAATGCGACCTTGTTCTCACCAACCGTAACGTTTCCAGCCGGCACGCGCGGCTCACGCGGGGATCCAGGGGGTGGGCAATCGAGCACCTGAGTGGCTTGGGTGCGACCTTGCTCAACGGCAAGGTGATCGACAAGGCGGCCCTCGCCAACGGCAACAAGATCACGATTGGCGGAACCTGCCTTGCCTTCAGCACGGCCGATGGCGCGTACGCCAATCCCTGCCGCGTCCCGGCTGGCCTACCGGGACGCGAGGGCACGCACGCGTCGCGTGGAGGTCCCGCCCCGCCTGCGGCGGACGAGCTTCGGTCCAGGGCCCCGGGGTCGTCCGTCAGATTCGTTATCGAGGCAGACGGTCAGTCTGTGCGCACGCTGCTGTCCCATGCCGCGAAAGACCCGGCGGCGGCGGACCGAACCGCGGAACTCATCGAGCAAATCCATCACGCACTCTCCCAAGCCGGACACATCGGGCAGTTGGTGGAGCTGTTGACCAGCGGGATCCCCCAAGTGTTCAAGTGCCGCGCTTGCCGAGTCTTCGTCAAGGACCCAGGGAAGAAGGCCGTGGTTGAGGGGCGCGGTGTCCTGCCGGTCGAAACGGACACTCAGCCGGGATTCAGCGCCACAGCCGTCGAGAAGACACTGCGGGAACGCAGAGCGCTGTGTTGCCAAGTGCAATCCCACGCCGACCTAAGGGCGTCCGAAAGCATCCGACGACTGGACCTCAAGTGGTTTGCATGTGCTCCGATCCACAACAAAGGCGGGGAGCTTGTCGGTGTCATCTATCTGGACTCCTTGGAGGCCGCCGAAGAACTTGGGCCAGATGACCTGGAAAGGCTCTGCGCCATCGGCACCGCAGCCGGTCATTACTTCGACGCGACGGAACGACTGACCCGATACGTTGAGCACATCAGAGCCACGGAACCGCCCCCTGACGTGATCGCCAAGAGCCCTCAGATGCAGGCGGCCTTGGAGCAAGTCCATCGTGTTGCCAGATTCGAACACATGCACGTGCTGTTCACTGGTGAATCGGGCACAGGCAAGGAAGTCCTGGCGCAGCGCCTCCACGCGCACAGCCCCCGAGCCTACGAGCCTCTGGTGGTGGTCAACTGCGGGGCTCTGGGAGAGGGGCTTGTGTACAGTGAGTTGCTGGGCCACGAAAAGGGGAGCTTCACCAGCGCACATGAGAGACGGACAGGGTTGATCGAGCAAGCCGACTGCGGCACGCTCTTCTTGGACGAGATTGGGGACCTCCCCCTGAGTGGTCAGACCGCGATTCTCCACGCCACCGAGGGTGGCAAGTTCAGGCGAGTTGGCGGCGCCGATGACCTATCGGTGAACGTCCGGGTCATTGCGGCCACGAATCGAGATTTGCGGGCGATGGTCGCACAAGGCACGTTCAGGCACGACCTGTATCGCCGGATCGCCCAAGCCCACATCGAGCTATCCCCGCTGCGTGAACGGCCGGACGACATTGTGCCGCTAGCCGAGCACTTCCTGGCCGAGTTTACCGCCAGCAATCTCCTCCCTTGTAGGGCATTCACGCCAGAAGCACAGGACGTGTTGCGCGCGTACGAGTGGCCAGGCAACGCCCGGCAATTGCGGACCGCAGTGCAGTTGGCCGCGGCTGCCGCTCATGACCATGAAGCCATCGGATGCGAGCATCTGCCTGCGTGGGCTATGCCGGAGGAGGCCCGCGTCAGTGCGCAACAGGGAAGACTACGCGCGGCCGTGGATGAGACGGAGCGGCGCCTGATCGATGAAGCGCTTCGCGCGCACCGCGGGAACAAGACGCATGCCGCGGCTTGGCTGGGGATCAAGAGAGATACGCTCAACTCCAAGATCAAGAAGCATGGGTTGGACAAGGTGGGCCAATCTTGATCAGGGAGGGCCAGAAGACCCTTGGCCGGTTTGAACTCGTCCGCAAGATCGGCGAGGGGGCGTGCGGCGTAGTGCACCTCGCAAGAGACACGTCCCTGCGGGGGCGGCTATGTGCGCTGAAGGTTCTGCGGCGGAACCTGGCATGCAGCCCGGACGCGCTTCGGCGATTCAAACGAGAGGGCGAGACCGGAGGGCTTCCCAAGGATCTCCATGTCATGAGTGTGTACTCGGCAGAGGAGATCGAGGGCGAGCAGGTCATCGTGATGGAATATGTGGAGGGCGCCTCACTCGCGGAGATCATTGCGCTGCTGGCACAGGTGCGGGAATCGGTTTCAGAGGGATCGGGAGATCCCGATCCCGTACCCGACTGCGTCATGGGCGCATTGCGGGGATTCCTCACGGACGCCGTTGGGGACCGGCCAGGCTCGAGGCGGGAAGGTATACCAGACGTCCACGGCGAGACAGGACTTAGCGATCGGTATTTCCGGAGAGCGGCCGAAGTCATGGCCAAGGTGGCGGAGGCCCTCGGTGACGCGCACGCGAAGGGGGTGATCCATCGGGACGTCAAACCTGGCAACATCATGATCGATCAGGCCGGCAGACCGCGCCTGGTGGACTTCGGCCTGGCCGGACTGCTCGGCGCTTCCACCATCACCCTAGAGGGCGAAGTGCTGGGCACGCCCCAGTATATGAGCCCTGAGCAGATGGGGTGCCAAGGAGAGCCGCGTTCGGATCACCGCTCGGACGTGTACTCGCTTGGCGTCACCCTCTACGAGCTGCTCACGCTACGCCGTCCCTTCGACGGCGACTGGGACGCGGTCAAGGCGCAGATCGAGTCGGGCGAGCCTGTTCACCCGCGTCAGTACGTGAGGGAGATGCCGCGCGACATCGGTGACATTGCGCTGCGGGCCATGGCCAAGGCCCCGTCCGAACGGTACGAGACCGCTCATCACTTGGCGGACGACCTGAAGCTGTTTGCGCGCGGAGACCAGGTGATCTTCCCTCGGTCTGATCTGGTCAGACGCGCCAAGAGGCAATACCGGCTGCACCGCCGACTCGCTCAAGTGGTGAGCGCGGTCATGCTGTTGGGGATACTGTCGGGGCTGACCTCGCTCCTGGTCCAGTGGACTCGGACGCGACGCGAGGTCGCGCGCCAGGAGGCCGCGGTCGCGAGTGCGATGCGGAGCGGCGACCGGGAACTCGCCGACCGGGAGTTCCTAGGCCTGTTCAGGCTGGCGCCAGACGACCAGAGAACCCGCTCCCTCGCGCGCCAACTCACGGGCGAGGTCTCATTGACGACCTCGCCTCCCGGCGCGACCGTGACGCTCCAGCGTGTGCGTGGCGGCCGGCTCGTGGCGCCCGCCTATCTCACGAAGCCAGGGCCGCGTACCCCCACGTCGGCGGTCTTGCTCAAAGGCGACTATGTCGTTCGTTTCAGAAAGACGGGTTACTCGCCCCATGAGTCGAGCTTCAGCGTCGGTGACGGAGGCAGTACGGAACTGTCCAGAATTCTACTGAAGGCTGAGGAGCGTTACCGGGGGATGGTATACGTCGAAGGCGGACGGGCGCGAATTGGCGCGGAAACGCCGGGCGTAGGCGACATGGACGAGACGCCGGCGCATGACGTTCAGCTGCGCGCGTACTTCATCGACAGGTTCGAGGTCACCAACAGGGACTTCAAGGCATTCGTCGATGCCGGTGGATACAGCAACGACGATCTCTGGCGGGACGTGGGCGCCATGGAGCGCCAGCGGATGGTGGACCAGACGGGGCGCCCCGGCCCAAGCGGTTGGTCCGATGGGACGTACCCGAGGGGAAAGGCCAGACACCCCGTGGCCGGCATCAGTTGGCACGAAGCCTGCGCGTACGCCCGGTGGGTCGGGAAGCGACTGCCCACAGAGGCGGAGTGGGAGTTCGCCGCTCGCAGCCCGGAGCCACGACTGTACCCATGGGGCGCGGCGCCTGCGCCCGAGAGATGCGCGATCAGTGGAGAGCCTGAGGCGGTCGGGACGCATGAGGCCGGCATGAGTTTTGTTGGCTGTCACGACATGGCCGGGAATGTGTGGGAATGGACCTCCAATTGGTATGAGCCCTACCCTGGATCGGCGTTCCAAAGCCCGGAGTTCGGCGCCACGCGCCGGGTCGCCAGAGGGGGAGGATACGATACGGTAGTCCAGCAGTGCCGCAGCTCCAATCGGCACGGATTCAGTCCGTTCGCGAGACTCCCCCATCTGGGATTCCGGTGCGTCAAGGACACCCCCACTGAACCGCCTGATGAGATGGAGCAACAAGACCAATGCGAGCCGCCTGGCACGGTCATCTTCCAGGAGGACTTCCGCCGCGCTCTCGATGATCGGAAGTGGCTCGTCCAGCGCCGCGAGTTCGGCAGGGTGGCCGTCAAGGACGGGGCGCTCTATTGCCTCGTGACGAACGTTCAAGGCGACGGCATCGCCCCGGTCGCTCCCCAGACGCAGATCCGAACGCAGGCCAACCTGCTGAGACCGACACTGACTGTGGAGGTCGAGTTTCAGCCGATCAAGGTTGACGGAGACGGCGCGACCCTCTTCTCCTTGGGCGACGCGAGGACTCGCGGCTATTCCTTCATCGTGCATCCGAAGTCTCGCTCCTTTGTGGTCCGGAAGGAATATGGATCCATGAGCCGCGACTTCGGCCGCGCGAGAATCCTTCGCGATCGGGGCCCGTACGATCGCCATGTTGCGGGCGTCAGTAAGCGAGAGGACTGTTACGAGTTCTTCATCGACGGCGAACTCATCGGCCGTGACAGCCAGGTGTCCACGCACCCGGCCGACCATCTGTACCTGTCCACGGGCTTGTTCTGGGGGCAACCGTTGCGGAGGTCCCAGTTCGTCAGCACGTCGCTCTACGCGTTGCACCGCGTCAACGTGGTGACCGGTTCCCTGGCTGCGCGGGAGCCACAGTGGCTGTACTGCATCAACGGAGCCACCGTGTCAGCACTGAACCTCACACTGGGCGTGCCGGTCCGATCGACAACGCTGGATCGGGTATGCCGGGCCGTGGCCCTCTCGCCGGACGGTCGCCTGTACGTGGCGCACCGCGACGCGATCACGGTTCTGGACGCCCACACGTTGACCCCGCTGGGTGCGCCTTTGCGTGTCGAAGGCAGACCAAGATGTGTCAGCCTGGATCCAACCGGCTCGCGCCTGTACGTGCCATGTGACCCGGAGAATGAGATATGGGTTCTGGACACCGCCTCGAGGCGATGGTCATGCATGGCCAGTGAAATCGGGGCGATCAAGCCCAACACCATCACGTGGTCGCCTGATGGTCGGACGATGTACCTGGCGGCTCCCGAAACCCCGAGCCCATGGGCCTTCTTCGTGGTGAACGCGCGGGATCACTCTGTGCGCCGGCGTGTCCGACGCTTCGCGCAATCCTGCAACGCGGTGGTGCACCTACGTAACAAGCTGTACGTGTTGCTGAGCGGCGGCGAAGGCGTGCTGATCCTGGACTCCACAACCTATCGCCAGATCGGCCGCATCCGCCCCACCGAGGCCCTGAACTTCTATTGCTACTCTTGGGCCGTGTCGCCCGATCGGACACGTCTCTACCTGCCTGACGTCTACGCATGGCTGACGGCGAGGAGACGCGTCTCCTCCGGCGTGTGCATCGTGGATACGACCGACGACACCTACCGCATGATCCCTTTGCCCCTAGAGCTGCACGACTGCGCTCTGTCCAGAGACGGCCAGAAGCTCTATGTGGTGGGCAATGACATCGAGGCCCGTCAGGCGAGGCAGGACTTGTTGACCAAGATGCTCGAACTGGGCTGTCCTCAACTGAGAGGCTATCCACCTCCTCGCGTGTCCATTGGTGGTGGGGGGATGCCCGAACGGAGGCTGGTCGAGATCGACACTCGGGAGGGGAGAATCTCCAGGATCGTTGCGGTCGGCGTTGACGTCGCGGGATTGGCCGCCAATCGCTGACGCGGGGCGCTGCCGGCCGCCCACAGTTCCCGCCTCGTTGCTGGTCAGGACTTGGGCAATCGCGTCCGATTTCCAGCCGGCGGCCGATCCACCCGCTGCCGTAGGAGCCATCTGACGGCCTCGGGCTGGCCAATGGGGCTCTTGGGGCGTCAAAGTTGCCCAAAGAATGGACAGCATCGGGGGGGGGGCCGAGCGCTCGGCCGATAGGCCACATGACGGAAAACGACTCACGGTCCAAGCCGAAACTGGACACGGAGTGGGTGTTCCCAAGTAGCAACGCCACAAAGGGTTAGCGCGACCGGTGATCTCCTCGGGTACAGGGGGCTGGGCGGAATCAGGTTCGTTCTGCCGCTGCCATATGCGAGTCCGGCACTTCCGTTGCAAAACCGGTGTGCGCGCGGATGAATACCCTGCCCGATTTCAGCGCCGCAGAGAAAAACGCGCGCCGCGTGAGGTAGTCAGAGGCATCGGTAACCGGACATGCCTTGTTTCCTCAGAGCACGCCGGGTCAGAGCCTTGCTCGAAGCTTCGGATCACGTGCTGTCCCCGTTCCTCATTTCCGGAAGGAGAACCCCGTGAATGCTCCCAATCCCACTTCCGACCCAGACGGAAATGTGTGTGAATCCCTGCCGAACGCCCGCAGGACGCGGCGCTCCGAGCCTCCACTGGAGAGAGGAGGCCAAGAACGACCAACTGGCGCGCCAGAGGACACGGAAGGTGGTGAGGCATCGGAGATCGAACAAGTTCCGGGGCGCTGCCCTAGTGGACGGGAGCACAGGGGGCCACGTGGGAACGCCCATGCTGCCGGGCCTCAGATCCATATGTGGGGGTCCGAACTGCCCGTAATCGCCGGCCTGTCGGCCCTCTTCGGCAACGACGAAACAGGCGGAGATATCTGGGGAGACTATAGCCGCGAGCGCCATGCCGTGGTCTCTCTCGTTACAGGACCGGGGCCCGAAGCCGTCCATCAGGGCGCGCATTACTCACAGGACTACGCGTTCTGGCAGCGGATGCAGCAGAGGCTCTGGGAGCGCTACGGCCTGGAGTGGCTGGGCGCGTGGCACGCTCACCAGGGACTGGGGATATCCCGACCCAGCCATGGGGACGTGAGCCAGACCCACGCCATGGCGCGTCGGAACCCCCAGCTCGACCGGTGGTACGAGATCATCACCACACAGGACGTCTGCTCCCGGAAGGGCCGCGGTCGTGGAAGCAAAGCATGGCTCCGGCGCGTCCGGGCGCCGCGTCCCAACATCCGGCTCCACGCGTTCGTGTACCTCGATCCCCGGCAGGGAGAACCGGCAGAGATCCCCGTGCGTGTCCTCCCGGGCTTCAGCCCGTATCGGGAGGCCCTGCTGAGCCGGGGCGAGCTGGCCCCCGAAGCCATCGCCCAGCCGTTCGTGGACTTCGACATGGATCGGGTGCTCGTCGACTGCGTCGAGTCCGAGCCGGCCAGCGAGCCCTGTCATGGCGTACCGGACGGCATCGTTGAGCAGATCGCCGGCCTACCCATCGAGGCGCAGGAGGGCGTTGCCGTGGACGCGGGTGACGAGGACATCACGGTCACGGTCGAGTTGGCGCGCGGCCGCGCGCTGGCTGTCGCCTTCCGTTCCGCCGCGCCGCATCGCGTTTTGACTGTCCGCGTCGGGCAATCCGACGCCGGCCGATGGATGGACGTCAGCCAACACGTTCGGTGCCTTGAGATCGCCCCGCGCCTCCCAGACATCTACGCATTCGTGGTGTCACACTGTGGAGCCGCCAACGCGACTGGCTCCGCGGCGAAGGCCCGGCCTCGCCACGGCGGCGGGCGGAGGTCTCGATAGTGTGAACCTGACGTTGGATCGCTGCACCACTCTCCCATTTCAAGGAAGGAGAATGTCATGAGCCTGAGTGCATCACAACGAAGCAGGCTAGACCTGGAGGAAGTGCTTGTCAAGCAGCATTTCCCTGGATTCCGAGTGGATCGCGGCTCGAGCCGGCCCTACATCACAGGTTTGGTGAGCCCCACGTACGGGAGCCGGAGCTACCGGTTGCGGCTGGTGTTCGACCAGAACTTCCCCTACAGCGAGCCGGACCTCTACGTGACCTCGCCCAGCCCCCTGTGGCAACACGGCGGGCGCCGCACCATCCACTCCGAAGGCACGAGCCATCGCTTCCACACGCTCGCGACGGAGTTCCGCGACCGAGTGCGAATCTGCCATACGGAGGATTGGGACGCGTCCATCACCGCGGTCAAGATTCTGATCAAGGGTGTAGCTTGGCTCGCCGCGTATGAGGCACACCGGCATACTGGCAGAGACCTGGCGAGCTTCCTCTGCGGATAGGTGTTGAGGTCGATGACCATGCTGAACTGGTGGAAGTCCCGCCCCGCGCCCCGGGCGCCTCCGAGCCCAACGGCCCGTCTGGCGCAAGTGCTGTCACCATCCATCACCCGAATCCCATTGGAGGATATCACCATGGCTTCGTCCGAACAGTCTCGCGTCCAGGAAACGATGGCCGACATCGCGTCTGGCAACAGCGCGAGCCAACGGCTCATCTGGAATCCCCAAACAAAGAAGCTCGAGGTCGGCGGTTACGCCGATGTGCACGGCAGCAAGTTGGTCATCACACCCGGTGATATGGATCACTTCGGTCACCGTGCGTAGTCGACCGCCGACAGGGCGACTTCGACCCCCTTGGCAACCCGGGCGCCGCTGGGCGTCTGGGCTGCCGACTTCCAACACCGCCTGCGCGCAAGGCAACAGAACACACATCTCTCGCCCTTAGCGAGACAAGGAGCCGGCAATGAGCATCTCACTATCCCAAACGAATCGCCTGTGTGCGTCACCCCATTCGCCTCCGAGAGTCCACACAGACGAGTGTGCCGCTGACGTCGATCACGTCGACAGCCCCACAGACCGCTCCGCAACAGCAGCGCCCCTGATCTGCATCGCCGCCGAGACCTTAGAGGCCTGCCAGAGCGAGGGGGGCGTGCTGGACTTGGGGTTCTGCCGCCACGACGACGGAGACGCATACTCCTCCATCCATGTGACCCACCGGGCTGACACCGTACCCGGCACGGTACGCACACAGGGCACGGCCGACTCCGCTGACGTGCTCCAGATCGGCAAGCCAGACGATCGCGTACGGATCATCGCGCGCTGGGACGATCAGGAGAAGAGCTTCCGGGCGCAAGGCTACGTCCACGCGGACGGCGTGTGGCAGGAGGCGCGCGTGGACCTGGTGCCCGTCCGCGAGGAACTGTACTCCCGAACCCGCGGGCTCATTGAGACCGACGCACTGGCCGGCAAGACCGTGTTCGTTGCCGGCGCCGGCTCCGGGGGCGCGCCTATCATCCTCGAACTGGCCAAGCAGGGAATTGGCCTGATCCTCATGGACCACGATCGCCTGGAGGTTGCGAACGTAGTGCGCCACCCGGCCGGGCTGTCGCACGTGGGGCGATACAAGACAAAGGTGTTGGCCGAGATGGTCCGAGACAAGAACCCGTACGCGTCCGTGGCCACGTGCGAGGATCGGATTGATTGGGACACGCACGACCGGGTCCAGGACTTCGTGCGCCGAAGCGACCTGGTCATCTGCGCGGTCGACGACCACGACGCGCGGGTCATCCTCAACAAAATCTGTGTGGAGGAGAACAGGACGCTGTTGTTGGCCGGCTGCTTCCGCCGCGCGTACGGCGGGCAAGTTCTGGTCGTCAAGCCGCGCCGGACTCCCTGCTATCAGTGTTTTGTCCAGATGATGCCGGAGCAGATCCGCGACCAGGAGATCTCCAGCCGCGAGCAGGCCGAGCGCCACGCGTACAGCGACCGGCCGGTCGCCATCGAGCCGGGCCTGTCGACGGACATCGCGCCCGTGAGCCTGATGACCACGAAGCTGGCCATTCAGATTCTGCTCGAGGGGCAGCCCACGACGCTGCGGAGCTTGGACGACGACCTCGTGGCTCCCTGGTACCTCTGGCTGAACCGCCGCGAGCCAAGCACGGATTATGCGCAACTGAAGCCAATGGGGTTCGAAGTGGACGGGATGCACGTGCTGCGCTGGTACGGCATCGACATCCCTCGCGCGGAGGACTGCCCCTGCTGCGGCGACTTCCTGCGCGTGATGGCCGAGCGCGAGGGCATCACACTCCCAGCCGGCGCGCCAGGGGAGGCGGGCACATGAGATCGGCCACACAGTACTACCGCGTGGCCGAGATTCCGGACCCGCACTACCCTCCGTACGTGCTCCAAGCAGGCGGCGACGTGCGCCGCGCCCTGTGGGCTGGCGCGGAGCATCTGTCACGCGTCCTCGCCGGGCTCGATCCGGGCGCCGCGGCCATGACGATCCGGTTCGTCTATGCGCGAGCAGACGAACGGCCTCGGCAACAGAGCGTTCTGGCCGTCTACGTCATCGTCCAGGCAAGCGACGGAGACGCGGCCCGTTGTCTGGCCCACACGCTGGGCGCCGGGCCCTTCTCCCGTTTCTACGCCTTGGCTCCCGTCGACCCACTGCCGTGTCTCCACAAGGGACTGTGCGCGGCCTGTGACGTAGTGAGACGCCACAAGTTTGTGACGCCGCTGGTCTCCCCGGACCTCAACCCGCACGCCCTGCCGGCGTACCTGGCCCTGAAGCCCTTCCAGCCCAGAGAGGACAACGACTACCTGCTCCTCGACAGCACGCTGAGCCGCATGGCCGGGCCGGCCGTGATTGAGATCGCGGCCGCGCCCGCGTGCGTGGAGCAGGAGCTGGCGGAGCACACGCGTTACCTGCGACGCCTGCAGCAGATCAACCGCGCCTGGGATACAGAGGAGTGGGGGGGCGGCATGACGCGACGGTACGGCGCCGCCTCAACTGGGACGCCCCAGGCGGCGCCTCTAGAGCCGCTGCGCCACCGGGATCCCTTGGCGGACGACGTATTGCGCGGCCAGCAGCGCTTCCACGAATCCCTCACCGAGCCGCACCTGCACTTTCACATCCGAGCCTTCGGAGCCACAC
>JAJRTI010000486.1 GCA_024278415.1 Planctomycetota bacterium
GGCGCCCTCTGCTCCGATGCAGAGTCGCTACCCCAGCGGAAGGCCCTGACGGGCCTACTACAAGCGCCACCCCAGCGCGGCCGCGGGAGCGGCCCGCTCGTAGTGGCGACCGTAAGGGCGCCCTCTGCTCCGATGCAGAGCCGCTACCCCAGCGGAAGGCCCTGACGGGCCTACTACAAGCGCCACCCCAGCGCGGCCGCGGGAGCGGCCCGCTCGTAGTGGCGACCGTAAGGGCGCCCTCTGCGCCCACGCAGAGTCGCTACCCCAGCGGAAGGCCCTGACGGGCCTACTACAAGCGCAGCGTCAGCCCCTTGCAGTTGCGTCGAGTGCCTCATCCCCCGCTGCTACGCGCGCCGCCGCGCGGCGGACACCGTCACGGGGACTGCTGGTCCGTCTCCCGAAGCCTGGCGGCTTCGGCTACAGGCACGGCAGCAGACCGCCTACAGGCGGGACTCCGAACAGTTCCCCACGAAGCCCTCGCCCCAAAACACAGGCTTGTACCCGCGCTCGGTCACCCACGTCAGGGCCGTGCGGACCTTCTCCTGAATGTCCGCCTGGCAGATCGCCATCTCCTTCCGAAAATACTGCTCGTGGATGAGCAGTTCGATCATCTCCCCGGTGTGCGGGCTCGCGGCCTGCTGGTCGAGCCAGGGCGCGATGTCGTCGACCTGGAAACCGTTGACCACTTGGTCGCATTCGATGAACGTGAGGTCCGTCTCCGCGTCGTACCAGCAATCCCGCATCGCGACGTGCTCAACCGTGGCTTCGTCGAGGTAGTAGCCGGTCGTGATGACTTGGTCGGGCCGGCGTTTGTGGAAGATGCCGATCAGCCGGTCGATGCCGCGCTCGCGCAGCGCGACGCACGCGGCCTTCGGCGCCTCGGCCCAGTGCACGGTCGTCTCGCCCGTGAGCACCGCGTCCGACGCGAAGCGCCGGATCTCGTTCACGACCAAGTCGCAGTCCCGGCCGATCTGCTGCGGGGTCGCGTCCTTGTAGATACGGTTGGGGAAGTTCTGAAGCGCGTGGAAGGACAGATGCAGCCAGTCGCTGTTTGCGGCCCATTCGTCCTTCCACTTGTCCGGCATCTGCGCGAGCGTGAAGTCGCGGTTGCCGGTCTGGTAGTAGATGTTGATGTGGATCTTGGCGCCGAACTCTTCGCGCATCTCGCGCCAAAACGCGAGGTACCAGTGGTCGAACAGCGACGCGTACTCGTCGGCCCGCGTCCCCAGGTCTTTGATAAACTCGATGTTGTCGTCCACGCTGAAGCGGTAGCGGGGGAAGGAAGCCCTGTCCCACAACACGGTGATCGTGTCGGACGCGTCCCCGGCTTGCGCGGTGATTTGCGTGCGCGGCTGCTTGATGGACACGGCGCAGGTGAAGCTCACGCCATCGACAGTCGCCTGCTGGCCGTTGACGGTCACGGCCGCGCCAGCGGGTGCGGCGCCTTGCACTTGGATGGTGAGCGCGTCCGCGGTCTCCTCTCCGTCGTGCCGGTTGAGGATGTCGCCGTTCCAAGGGGACGAGATCTTCAAGGCAGGGCTCATGGGGAGGCTCCAAGGGGAGGGAATCGGAGGACGGGCGATGAATCGCCCTACTACAAGCCATAGCTACTTCCGCTCGAAGCGGAAGCACTTCACGCCCAGCATGGGCAGGCTCACGCGCAGGCGGCCATTCTCAATCCGACACGCGGCGCCATCCAACACGTCGGTCCCGCGCACGCCGCTAGCCGGCAGACCGCTCACGGTCAGCGTGCCCGGTTCGTCCGCGGAGTTGACGAGGAACAGGTAGCGGGCGTTGCCGTACGCGAGGTCCGCGTGGCTCACGGAGGGATAAACCTTGACGACCTTCTTGTACTCCATGCGCACCGTCGCCGGCCCGGACTCGACGGCCAGCCGGATGTCCTTGCGCGGCTCGCCGAAGAGGAACACCTGCGCGAGGCCAAGTTCGCCGTTCAGCTCCTTGGCCGCGGAGGAATAGCCGGCGTAGAACTTTTTGAACGTGCGCTGGAAACCTCGCCGGCCTTTCCAGCCCGACCAGATCGTGATGCCTTTCGCGCCGGCGACCATGCTCACGTACACGTCGTGCCGCGTCCAATCGTCGATCAACTCGTCCTCGGCCGGGTCTTTTGGGTCGCGGCTCATGAGTAGCACGGAGACTGGAATAGCCTTCGGATTCGCCGTTTCGATGGCCTTGATCTCCTGCTCGACGCCCCAGCGGATCCAGACACGGCAGTCCTTCATGCCGGCCATGTTTGCGTACATGCCCTTGCTGGAGAAGTCGAGGTACTTCACCGTGTGGGCCAGTGCGTTCGCGTCGCGGTGGTTGGGATCGTACATCATGATGGGCCGCTTGAGCGGGTCCGCCTCGCGGATGGCCTTCGTCGCCACGTCGAGCCAGTGCATCTCGTCCTTGCGCCAGTAGCGCAGCTCTTCACAGGTAACGTTCCACACCGCGATCTCGCGATGGCGCCCGACCTTCTTGATCGCCTCGATGATGGGCGCCCGAATCTCCTCGTCGGTGGGCATGGTGTACTTATCGCCCACGAACTTGACGCGCTTGCCCACGGAGTAAATGCACTTCACGCCCGCGGCCTTGGCCTTGCCGATCGGGTCGCTCTTGTCCATCGCGCCGTAGTACGGCCCAATGCACGTGAAGCCGTCAGCCTTCGAGCGCTCGACCTGGGGCGAAACGACGGAGTACATGCTCATCATGAGTTGGCGGCCGCGCGGGTAAAGTTCGTCCTTGGGCAGATCCGCGCCGCGGTCCGGCGCCGGCTTGAAGAACACGTCGAGCGATGGAGCGGCTTGGGCCGCATGGGTCAGAGACAGCAAGCCCATACACAGAATGACTATCTTCACAAGACGCACACAAAGCGGGCTTCGCCCGCAACCCAGGAGCGGAAGGCCTTCGCCTTCCGTCCTCACCGTGCGGCAATGCAAGCATCGGAATGCCAAGGCATTCCGCTCCAGTTTCTTGTTTTTCATCGCGGTTCCTGACGGATAAGGAGCGAACGGTCCTCATGAGTGATTCGACTTCGACGGCAACTCATGATACGCCGCGGCTCCGCGCTGCGCAAGCCGCGGATCACAGCCGGGCACGCCCATCCCCCCCATGCTCAAGTCGCTTGCCAGGGCTCGAAATAGCCGGAGTTTGGA
>JAJRTI010000487.1 GCA_024278415.1 Planctomycetota bacterium
ACAGTACCGTGCGAACGTGGCATACTGTCGCCTCTACGAGGCTTTGGCGCCGTTGCCTGTTGCTTACCCAAGGCTCACGCCTTGGGCTATTCACTGTCGCCCCGTTGGGGCTTCCGAAGGCCATCCAACGCTTAAGTTCGCGCCATTGGGGCTTGTCCCCGTGCAGCGATGATTACCGACTACTGCGCGTCGGCCTTCTTGGCGAAGCCACCCCATTACCTGACCGGGCGAGGGCTCGTGCGTCTTGCATGCGGCTACCGTGTACGCTCAACGCGCACCCGTCTTCGGTCGCCATCCAATCGTGCTCGAGGCCTACGACGCAAACAGCTCCGCGGCCTCTTTGAGCTTCGCGGGGATGTCGAGCCCGGCCGGGCACTTCTCCATGCACTCGCCGCACTCGACGCACACGTCGGGTTTGGGATCCAGCGACTCGTACAGGTCCGCGCCCTGGAACTTGAGCGCGTCGGGGTAGCCCTTGAACATGTACGCCGCGCGGAAGACCTCGGGGATGTTGATGTCCTGCGCACAGGGCTGGCAGTACCCGCACCGCAGGCACGTCTGCCCATAGCGCAGCTCCTTGCCCATCGCGCCGATGTCCTTCAGCAGCTCCGCCACCTCTTCGTCGGTGATCGCCTCCGCGATCTCCGCGGTCGCCACGTTCTCCTCAATCTCCTCTGGGCACGTGATGCCCGGGATGACCGTGGTGATCGGCGGCTCGCGCAGCACGCAGCGCAGAATGCGCCGGACCAGGGGATCGTCGGCCACCCGCTCGTCGCCCTGCTTGGGCGATACGAGCGCACCGCCGCCGAGCGCCTTCATGATGATGACGCCCATGTCGTGCTCGTGGGCCAAATCAAGCAAGCCGTTGCGCTTCACGTTCTCCGGGTCCATCACGCTGTACGCCAGCATCACCGTCGCGAACTCGCCGCACTCGATCGCGTCGCGCATGACCGCGAGGTCGCGGTGGATTGACAGGCCAATGTGCTTGACCTTGCCCTGCTGCTGCGCTTTCTTCGCGGCTTCGAGCGCGCCGCCAGGCGCCATGACTTGGTCCCACGCCGGCCGATCGCTCACCGAGTGAAGCTGATAGAGATCGATCACATCGGTCTTGAGGTTGCGCAAGCTGGTTTCGAGTTCTGCCTCCAACCCTGCCGCGTCGCGCGCGGCCGTCTTGGTCGCAAGGACAAACTCGTCTCGCCTGTGCCCGATGGCCGCGCCGATCTTCTCTTCACTCGACCGGTAGTTGCGGGCCGTGTCGATGAAGTTCACGCCCAAGTCGAGTGCGCGGTTCAGCGATTCGGCCGCGACCCGTTCTTCCAGCTTGTCCAACTTGATCGCGCCGAACCCGATGCGCGTGGCCATCATCCCTGTCTTGCCGAGAGGTCGCTTTTCCAACGTTCTGCTCCTGGATCAACTCTCGATAGAGTCATAAAGGCGGCCAGCGGCCGCATATTCTAACGGGTGTGCTTGCCGCTGTCGAACCCAGTTGGAGGCGTCCGAACGAACAATCTGCTTGCCCACACCCGGAGGCGTTGCGCATTCTGGTCAACGCCGTATAATCCCACCTCCGGCTTGCCGAAGACAGCCCAGCGACCTTGACTCCCCCAGCCTCTGCCTGCCATCACCCGCCCATGCCCAAGCCCAACGTCATCCTCATCACCGCCGACCACCTGCGCTACGACACGCTCGGGCGCCACGGCGACCCGGTCATCCAAACGCCCCACATCGACGCGCTTGCGTGCCGTGGCGTGGCGCTGTCGAACTTCTTCGTGCAGAGCCCAGTGTGCCAGCCGTCACGCGCGTCCATCATGACCGGCCGCTACCCACGACACACCGGCGTCAAGTGGAATGGCTGCGCGCTGAACGAGAACGAAGTGACCCTGCCGCAAGTGTTCGAGCAAGCCGGCTACCGCACTGCGTGCATCGGCAAGCACCACGTGCACCAACGCAAGTTCAAGGACGCGTTCGACCACATGGCCGCCAATCACATTCGGCGCAACTGGTCCGAGCGTGCAGACGGGGATTACACGGTCCATGACCCGAATGAGTTTGAGCAGTACGTGCGGGACCGGGGCTACGAGTATCGGACCGGGTACGCGCTGCCGAGCTTCCGAGCCAAGTTGGGCGCGGCGCCATCGGACTTGCCTGACGACTGCCACATCGACGCGTACGTGGGCATGAAGGCATGTGACTGGATCGCGGAGCAAGGCGGCGCTGAGCCGTTCTTCCTGTGGTGTGGTTTCTATGGGCCGCACCATCCCTACGTCCCGTCGGGCCGTTTTGCGCACATGTACGCGCCTGGCGACGTGCCGGCCTTCCACCGCGCACACGACGACATCGAAAAGAAGCCAGTCGAATACAAACTCTACTGCCAAGAGCGCAACCACAAGTACCGCGGCTTCACAAAGGCGAGCGACGAGACCTTCCGCAAGATGAAGGCCGCGTATTACGGCATGGTCTCGCAGATCGACTGGAAGGTCGGTGAGATCATGGCGGCCCTCGAACGCCGCGGCTTGCTCGGCAACACGGTCGTCGTCTTCACCAGCGACCATGGCGAGTTCCTTGGCGACCACGGCATCCCAGCCAAGGCGCCGTTCCTGCTCGACTGCATGCTCCACGTGCCGTGCTTCATTGCCGCACCAGGCTTGCCCGCCGGCAACAGCGCGGACGCGCTCGCGGAGTCCGTCGACCTGCTCCCCACGCTAGCCTCCCTTGCCGGCATCGCCGCGCCGGAATGCGTGCAGGGCTTCGACCTGACGCGCTTGCTGATGGGCGACGCCGCGCAGGTGCGCGACGCGGCGCAAGCCGAGGCCGTGGACAAGAAGTGTATCCGCACGCACGAGTGGAAGCTCGTGCATTACCCGGGCAAGCCATACGGCGAACTCTACCACATCCCATCGGACCCGCGCGAGCTGTCCAACGAGTACGCGACGCGGCCCGAGGTCGTCGAGGCTCTGACCCTGCGGCTATATCGCCTGCTCGACGCGACCGAAGACTTCAAACACCCCACCTACCAACGTTTCACTGGGATCGACCCGGCCACCGGCGCCGAGGTCACGCACTATCACACGTGGTAGCCGCATGCGCCAGCATGCGGGCCGGCCGGCGAGCGCCCCACACGTCGCCCGAAGCCTGGCGGCTTCGGCTACGGTTGGAGCGGGACGCCTTCGCGTTCCGACGGACGGCGAAGGCCGTCCGCTCCACAAGATTCGGCCGTATCGATGGACTAGAGCACAAGAGGAACCAGCCATGACGTTCGCATCCATTCTCGCCGCCACGATGTTTGGCTCCTTCAGCGGCGTGGACACCGACCACCTCCTCGACACGCCGCACCTCGTGCGCACGTCGCTGGCCGCGCTCACCGCGAAACAGTTCGCCGAGCAAGCGCAAGGCGTGGTCTACGACGCGGAGTCGAAACTCGCGCGGATCACCGCCAAGGACTTCGCTCTCGTCTTCGAGAGAGAGATGGCAGCCGGCGGCTATCAACTCAGCATCGAGTGCCTCGCCCCAAACGGCAGCACCGATTCATTCTGGGTCGAGGTCGATGGCCGACGCCAGGTCCGGCCGTTCACGCTGCCCAAGGACAAGATGAGCGCAGCCCAATACGGCTTCATCCTTCGCGAGTCCGGCAAGCACCGCGTGCGGCTCGTGTTGCGCGAATCCCCAGGCTGCCAAGTGAAGCGCCTCTCTCTCGACACTACGACCTATGTGCCGCCCCAAGACCCTATGACGCGCGAGCGCGCGGCCGCGCACCCGCGAATCTTCATGACGCCGCAAGGCCTCGCGGCCCTGAAGGCGCGCATGCAGTCCGATGCCGGGCGAAAGCACTACAAGCTCGCGGGCATGCGGAGCTACGCACCGCCGCCCTACTCCAAGAAGAAACGCACCTGCGGCAAGTTCAAGAGCCTCGCCGCGTATGCGCTCGCCCAACGCCTGTCGCCCAACCCCACGCGGCTCGCGAACATCATCAAGTTGCTCGAAGCCGCACTCACGTACGAACACTGGGGCATCGGCTCCATGGCCGACGTGGACCTCGACGCGGAGTATATGATGGAGGGCCTCGCGCTCACGTACGACTGGCTCTACGACGAGTTGCCGGCAGATTTGCGCGTTCGCCTGCGCGACAACATTGCGGAACACTGCCGCCGCATCTACGAGGCGTCGCTGGGCGGCCGGACGGGCGGCGGCCACTCCTTCCAGCAGAACCATTTCTGGTTCGCGCACCTTGCGCTCGGCATGGGCGCAGCCGCGATCTATGGCGAAGTGCCCGAGGCGCGCACGTGGCTCGGCTGGGCTTTCGACCGCTTCGAGCGCGTGTTTATCACCCTTGGCGACGACGGCGGGTTCCACGAGCAGCCCTCATACTGGGACTATTCCATGCCCACGCTGTTCATGATGATCGACCTCTACGAACAGTGCTCCGGGCTGCGCATTCCGCATGGCGATCAGGGGTTGCGCGGCGCCGCAGTGTACCGCCTCCGCAACATGTACCCCGGCCTCCAGCACACCGCCGCGCTCGGCGACACCAAGATCACCGCCGGCCGGCCGTCCAGCGCGGCCTTGCTCTGGCTCGCACGACGCTACCGCCAGCCGGTCGACGCCGGCATCGTCGACCTCTTCCCCCGCAAGCCCTCGTCGGCATGGACGCAACTCCTCTGGGCCGATGAGACGCTCGAAGCCCAAGACCCGCGCCAAGTCGTGCCGACGATGCAGCGCTACTCCGACATCCAGATGGCCTTCGCCCGCACGTCATGGCGCAGCGACGCGACGATGTTCGCGTTCATCTGCCGTCCGCTTGGCGGCGAGAAGTATGCCGCTCTCTGTGCGCGCTATGGCCTCGGCGGCACCGGCCACAACCACCCCGCGCAGAACCACTTTGTGCTCTTCGGCCGCGGGCAAGTGCTCGCCGCGGACCCAGGCTACACGTACAAGAAGCTCACCCGCAACCACAACACGGTGCTCGTGGACGGCAAGGGCCAATACGGTGATGGCGAGATGTGGCCCCACCCCACGCCCGGCCGCGCCCACCTCACCGGCTTCACCGCCAAAGGCGACGTGTGCGTCGTCACGGGAGATGCCGCGTCCGCGTATCCGAAGGAGCTGGGTCTGAAACGCTTCGAGCGCACGCTCGTCATGGTCGGCCGCGACGTGGTGATCGTGTACGACCGTCTCCAAGCCAGCCAGCCGCGGCAATTCAGTTGGCGCCTGCACTCGTACGGCGGCTTCGCACAGACGAACGGCGCCTGGATGCTGAGCATCGGCGACGCGCGCATGCGAATCCTTCCGCTGCTGCCGAGCGGCGTCGCCAGCCAAGCGCTCACTGAGTCGCCGGTGTATGTCCACCCCACGCGCAACTTGACGCCCAGGCAGGCGCAGATCAACCTGATCGAAATGACCACCCCGCGGACCACGGACGCGACCTTCCTCGTGCCGCTGCTCATCGGCGACGCCGGGACAGACCTCCCCGCGGCGAAGCTGGTGAGCGGCGACGGTTACGACGCGGTCGCGATTGGCGACACGTTCGTCGCATTCAACCGCGGCCACCGACCGGTCGAAATCGCGCTGCCGTCCGGCAAGACCATGCGCACGGCCGCGAGCGCGGTCGTGTGCCGCGGAGACGACGTGACCGTCCACGAACTCGACAGCCAGTACCGAGGAAACCAGCCATGAACATCATCTTTGTCCTCTCGGACACCTTCCGCCGCGACCATCTCGCCTGCTACGGCAAGCCGCCGTGGGGCTGGGATGTCCACACGCCCAATCTCGATGCGCTTGCTGAGCGGTCCGTCATCTTCGACCGCTTCTACCAGGGTTCGTTCCCAACGGGGCCGACCGTACTCGACTTCATGACGGGGCAGTACGTCTTTCACACGATCGGCTGGGCGCCTATCCCAGCAGGCACGCCGACGATCCAATCCGTCCTAGGCCGGGCGGGGTACGTGTCCATGTGCATCACCGACTGCCACCCCTACTTCCGGCCGGGATGCAACTACCATCTTGGCTTCACTGCGTTCGAATGGGTGCGAGGCCAACAGGGCGACAACTATCGCACCGCGCCGGTCCACGTCGCCCCGCCATGCGACCCGAGCAAGTGCCGCGACTACGACAAGCTCGTCGCGCAGCACCTGCGCAACACCGCCGGCCGGCGCCACGAACGCGAGTGGTTCGCGCCGCGTGTGTTCCAGTCGGCTATCGACTGGCTCGAGGAGAACGCGCACCAGCACGACAACTTCTTCCTCTACGTGCACGCGTTCGACGTGCACGAGCCCTGGGATCCGCCGCGGCATTACATCGACATGTACGACCCAGGCTACGATGGCGACGAGGTCATCCTGCCGCGCTATGACAGGTGCGGCTACTTGTCCGACGCGGAGCTGAACCACTGCCGCGCGCTCTACGCCGGCGAGGTGTCGATGGTCGACCGGTGGTTCGGCATGCTCTTGGATCGCGTGCACGACTTGGGCCTCGACGACGACACCATCCTCGCGTTCACCGCGGACCACGGCTTCTACATCGGCGACCACGGGTACATCGGCAAGCACACCGTCCTGGAGCCGAAGAAGGGCTGGCCGCTCTACGACGTGATCGGCCATTGCCCGCTACTGCTGCGCGTGCCGGGCATGGAGCCGCGGCGATGCGGCGCGCTCAGCCAGCACATCGACCTCATGCCCACGCTGCTGGACTTGGCGGGGCAGCAGGCCCCGGAGAACATTCACGGCCGCAGCCTCGCGCCTGTGCTAAAGGGCGAGGCCGAGGCCGTCCGCAACATCGCAATCAACAGCACCTCGCTGCCCACGAAGCCGGACGTGCGCGCGTACTCGACAGTCACTGACGGGGACTACGCGTTGCTATATGCAGGCGACCAGGCGCGGCCAGAACTCTACGACCTGCGCTCCGACCCGGCGCAGCAGCACGACCTCATCGACCAGGACTCGGCGAGGGCGAAGGATCTGCACGCGCAATATGTCAACCGTCTGGACGAGATCGGCACGCCCGCGGACAAGCTGGCCTTGCGCGAGCATTGGGGCCTGGGGACATAATGCGATCCCCAGGCGAACCTCCCGAAGGCTGC
Organism: Planctomycetota bacterium; assembly: GCA_024278415.1. The sequence goes on from JAJRTI010000487.1 coordinate 7,073, forward strand.
CAACCTTCGGGAGGTTCGCCGCGACGCGTCGCATTCCCCTCTGGGTGAGGGGTGCGGGTGCAGGCCCCACCCCTGCCTTCCCCCAACGGGGGAAGGAGGCGAGCGGCGTGGCCGCGGCAGTGAGCGCGGTGTGGGGCAGAGCGTGTAACCTTGCCTGCACCCAGCCACACTATCCCCGCAGATTCGACGGGATCGGCCGATCCACGAGTAGCATGAGATACATCTTTTGAGAGGAGAACTGCAATGAAACTGACTCGCAAAACCCGGCTCGCATTCGGGCTCGCCACAACCGCGCTTGTGATCCTGACCTTGGCCCCACTCATCGCCCAAGCTGCGCCGGCCGCGATGCTGCGGCATCGGCTCGGAGATACGCCGCTGGGCCGGTTCGTGACCGGCCAAGTCGGACGCATGCTCGTGCTGAAGTCGGAACTCGACGTGACCCCGAAGCAGCGCGAGCAAGTGGTGAGCATCCTGCGCTCCCACCGAGCGGAGATCGCCAAGGCGGCCAAGCCGGTCGTGGAGAAACGCCGCGTGCTGCGCGAGGCCACATTGGCCGAGAAGATCGACGAGGCGCGCATCCGCGCCGCGGCCGAAGACCTCGGCAAGTCGCTCGGCGACCTCGCGGTGCTCGGCGCCAAGATCAAAGGCCAAGTGCGCGACGTGCTCACGCCCGAGCAGCGTGACCGCATCAAGGCGTTCCACGCCGAAAACGACCAGGTGGTCGATAAGTTCATCGCGCAAGTTGCGGAGTCCCAATGACCGCATCCGCCATGACATCGGCGTGCGCCGCGAGGAACTCGGCCGCAATGCGGACCGCGTTCCTCGCGCGCGTGTACGCGCTTGGCGCCCGCATTCTAGCGCATGCGGCTACCGCGCGCGTGCTGGCTATGGACAGCCCGCCCGCGGCCGCGGATAATGCCCCCATGGACCTGGCGGACCAACGCGATATCCGGGCGAGCCTCAAGGGCGACGAGGACGCGTACGCGCGGCTCGTGCGGCGCTACGAGAAAGACGTGGCCAGCCGCATGTGGCGGTTCACGCGCGATCGCACGGACCACGAGGAACTCACGCACGAGGTTTTCGTGGAGGCGTACTTCAGCCTGCCAAGCTTTCGCGGCGATGCGCCGTTCGAGCATTGGCTCCACGTGATCGCCACCCGCGTGGGCTACCGCTTCTGGCGCAAGCAGAAGCGCCCACAAGAAGCCACGCTGCCCATAGAGGATTGGGAGGCCGCGGCCGAGGACGCGACCGAGCCCCAGGAGGCCGCGGAGCTGCTGCACCACCTCCTGGCGCAACTGCCCCCGCGGGACCGTCTGGTGTTGACGTTGATGTATATCGAAGAGCATAGCGTGGCGGAGACGGCCGGCCTCACCGGCTGGAGCGAAAGCATGGTGAAGGTCCAAGCGCACCGCGCGCGCAAGAAGCTGCGAGCCGCGTTCGACCGACTTGAACGGAAGGACGCTGGAAGCACGGGAGGATGATGATGGATGAGATTGAAATGATAAAGAAGCTGGCCAGCCGGGCCCGGCAAGAGGCCCCTCCGCCAGTGGACGTAGCGGACCGTGTGGTCACGAGCATTCGCGGCGCCGGCGTGCGGCCTCAGGTGGTGCTCTGGGGCGCGGCCGCGATCTCAGCCTTGGCCGCGGCATTCATCGGCGTGGTCGCCATGCGCATCGTGTTCGCGTTCGCCGACCCGCTGCAAGACATGTTCACCCCCTTCCTCACGGTGATCCAATGAGTGACACGGACGAACCTACCGAGAAGAAGCCGGCCATGCCGAGGCCCTGGCACAAACCCTGGGTGACGGTCTTCCTCGCGCTGGTCATTTTCCTAACTGGCCTCGCCGCGGGCGCCGGGCTTACCGTGATTGCGATCATCAACCGCGTGCAATTCGCCATCCACCATCCCAAAGAGACGGGCCAGCGCGTGGCGAGGCGGCTCAAGCGCGTGCTCGATCTGGACGACGCGCAAGCGGAGAAGGTTAGCACGATCGTGGCGGAGCAGCAGGAGAAGCTCCTGGCCATCCGGCGCGACGTGCAGCCCCGCGTCGTGGGGGAGATCGATGAGACCTACCGGCGCATCAGCGAGGTACTGAATGCCAAGCAGAAGCAGGAGTGGGAGCGGACCTTCACCCGGCTCAAGACGAAGTGGGTCCCGAAGCTGCCGCCCAAAACCGAATAGCCCGGCCCGCGCTCAGTCCACGCGAAAGATGCGCACTTGCCGAATCACCACCGGCGTGAGGGGCTTGTCGTTCTTGTCTGTCGCCACGCTTTCAATTCGACGCACGGTGGCCATGCCCTTCACGACCTGGCCGAATATGGTGTGCTTCCCATCGAGCCAAGGCGTGGGCGCAGTGGTGATGAAGAACTGGCTGCCGTTGGTATTGGGGCCCGAGTTGGCCATGGAAAGGCGGCCCGGCCTGTCGTGCTTGAGGCCCGGATCGAACTCGTCCTCGAAGGTGTAGCCCGGCCCGCCCGTGCCCGTGCCCAGGGGACAGCCGCCTTGGATCATGAACTTCTTGATGACGCGGTGGAAGGTGAGCCCATTGTAGAAGCGGCGCCGAGCGGGCCGGCCCGTGCGAACATCGATGAACTCCTTCTCCCCACGCGCCAGGCCCACGAAGTTCTTGACGGTTTTTGGCGCCTGCTTCTCGAACAACTCGCAGGTGAAGTCGCCCTTGCTCGTAACGAACTCGGCGTACAAGCCCTTGGGCAACCGGCCCTCGGCCGCACAAGGCAAGGCCAGCACGCATGCAGCCAAGACCGCGGCTGCGATCCTCAGACTCAACTTCACGGCTTCAGTTCTCCGTCATTGCTTGTCCGTGGTGGCTGCGCCCTGCCCCCCCTACTGCATCCGGAACACCTCGACCTGCTTCACCACAACCGGCGTCACCGGCCGATCACTCTTATCAGTCTTGGTCGATTCGATCTGCTTGAGCACATCCATGCCCTCGACGACTTGGCCGAAGATCGAGTGTTTGTCGTCGAGCCACGGCGTGGGCACGGTGGTGATGAAGAACTGGCTGCCGTTGGTGTTCGGCCCGGAATTCGCCATGGAGAGCTTGCCCGCCGCGTCATGCCGCAGTTCGGGGTGGAACTCGTCCTCGAAGCGATAGCCCGGCCCGCCCGTGCCAGTGCCCAGGGGACAGCCGCCTTGGATCATGAAATCCACGATGACGCGGTGAAACGTCAACCCGTTGTAGAAGGGCCGCTTCACGTTTTCGTTCGTGTTCGGGTCCAGAAATTCCTGCGCGCCGACCGCAAGGCCAACAAAGTTGCCGACCGTATTGGGAGCCTTATCTTCGAACAACTCGCAAGTGATCTCACCCAACGTGGTGACAAACTTCGCATACAGGCCTTTGGGCAGTGCCATTGACTTAGCTCCTTGCGAGAGGGCGAACAGGCATGAACAACGCTACGGCCTGAACGATACCAGCTTCAGCCTTCAGGATCAAACCGCCGCCGGCCACGCCTTCCCGGGTGCGCTGGGGTGGGCGCGTTTCGTCAACACACTGCGCGGACTCGTTGGCCCTTGCTGACTTGACGCGCTTCGCCCCATGCGGCAGAATGCGACACGATCTGCCACTCTACCGCGGCATCCTTGGTTTCACCCCTTTCCCGCCCATGCCCAATATCACATTCTTCGACTGCAACTGTCTGATTGGCCTCCAGTCCTTTCGCGAGCCAGAACAGATCTGGCGGACGGAGGATGTCGTCGACGAACTGAAGTACCACAACATTCATGCCGCGCTCGCCACGCACGCGCAGGCCGTGCAGTTCAACGCGGCTTACGGCAACGAGCAAGCCCTTGTTGAGACGCGCAAGAGCAGCCGGCTCTGCCCCTGCTGGGTCGTGTTGCCGCACTGGGCCGACGACTTCCCGCCGCCGGACGACTTGCTCTCGTGCATGCAGAAGCGCGACGTGCGCGCGGTGCGCATCTGCCCCAGCAGCATGAGTTGGGACATGGCCGCGCACAGCGCCGGCCCGCTGCTTTCTGCGCTCGAGGAAGCGGGCATTCCCGTTTTTGTGCCGGCCGGCGAGTTGTCGCCTTCCGCGCTCTACAGCCTGTGCAAGCGGCATCCCAAGCTCAACGTCGTAGCCCTCGGTCTCACATGGTCCACGCCGCGGCAGATCTTCCCCGTCCTGCACGAGTGCCCCAACCTGCACTTGGAGACGTCGGCGTATCAAGGCCATCAGGCTCTCCGCGTCTTCGCACAGAAGTTCGGTGCGGAACGCCTCCTCTTTGGCACGGACCTACCCAACAAGAGCCCGGGCGCTTGCAAGGCGAATGTCATGTATACGCGGCTCCCGCTTCGCGAGAAGCGCCTCATCGCCGGCGAGAACCTCGCACGCTTGCTGCGCGTGGACATGCCCAAGCCGTACGGCAAACTCAAGATGGACTCGATCATGTCCCGCGTCGACCGCGGGCTGCCGTTGAAGATGAAAGTGATCGACGCCCACTCGCACGTGGGACACGATGGCTGCCAAAGCATCGCCAAGAACGCGCTCCACGACCAGAGCGCACCGGCCATGGTCGAGTCTATGGATGCGCTCGGCATTGACGTGACCCTCACCTCCTCGTGGATCGGCATCCACGGCGACGGCCCGGCCGGCAACCAGCTTGTCGCGGACACGGTCGAGCGTTTCCCCGGCCGGTTCATGGGATACGCGACAATCAACCCCAACTATCCGGAGACCGTGGACGAGCAATTGGACTTCTGCTTTCGAAAGCACGAGTTTATGGGCATCAAGCCGTATCCACCTCGGCACATGTACCCGCTTGATGGGCCAAACAACCGCAAGATCCTCGAGTTCGCCAACGAACATCACCTCCCAATCCTCTACCACCACGCCGGCAACTACCGCACGAAGCAGAGCGGCGAGGCCATGATCGCGTCGTTGAGCGAGAAGTATCTCAACGCGAAGTTCATGTTCGCTCACAGCGGCGCGAGTTGGCAGGCATGCAAAGGCTACACGGAGGTGGCGAAGCGCCGGCCCAACGTGTTCCTTGAGATCACCTACACCGCGGTCACTTTCGGAGCGATTGAGTATATGGTGCGTGAGGCCGGAGCCGACAAGGTGATCTTCGGGAGCGACTTCCCCATGCGCGACCCGGCGCCACAGCTCGCATGGGTCGCGTGCGCGAAGATCCGCCTCGAGGACAAGCGCAAGATCCTCTGTGAGAACTTCGAGCGCATCCTGGAGGACGTGAGGCTGTAGCTGCTTTGCAAGGCGGCCGCGCTTGACAGCCCACCCCAGTGCTCGGACAATAGGCATCCCATCGAGACCAAGACTGCCAACGCCACCCATGAAACGCATGGAGACCCTCGCCATGGCTAAGAAGAAGTCGATCCAATACCGCTTCACCTTCGGCCCGTGGAACATCCACGAAGGCGCGGACCCCTTCGGGCCTGAGGTGCGCAAGAGCTACGCGTTCGACAAGAAGCTCGACATGCTCAAGGATCTCAAGTTCGACGGTGTGCAGTTTCATGACGACGACGCAGTGCCGGAGCTGGACGGCAAGTCCCCTGCCCAGATTCAGCGCGCGGCCACGGCGGTGCGCCGGAAACTCGACAACCGCGGGCTCGTCGCGGAATTCGTCGCCCCCCGTCTATGGGAGACCGGCAAAGGAACCGATGGCGGATACACGTCGAACTCCCCTTCAGACCGCAAGTACGCCAAGGACCGCACGCGCAAGGCGGTGGACATCGCAAACGCACTCGGCACTCGCAACATCGTGCTTTGGCTTGCCCGGGAGGGTACCTACCTGCGAGAATCCAAGAGCGCGGCGGATGCGTACCGCATGCTCGTCGCCGCTGTGGACGACATCCTGGAATACGACACCCACACCCGGGTCCTCATCGAGCCAAAGCCTAACGAACCCATGGACCACGCGTTTGTGCCCACCATGGGCCAT
>JAJRTI010000488.1 GCA_024278415.1 Planctomycetota bacterium
ACGCAACCCCCTTGGGGTTGAATCTTGTGCGTAGGCCTTGTACCCAGGGTTGCAGCAACCCTGGGCTAGATGACGGAACCCCTGTGGGGTTCGGCAATGACCACGGCGCGTCTTCGCTCCCAAGTTGTGGGTAAAGAGCAGGGGTTCCCCCCCTTGAAGGGGGGGATTGCGGTTTGCGATCCACGTCCCCCCTTCCAGGGGGGACTACAGGGGGGTCGGGACAGGAGGGCCGCCCGGCTTCCGCCGAGGCTACCCCCCCCTTGGGTTCCCCCCCTTGAAGGGGGGGATTGCAGGTTTCCGCATCGCGGCCGCTTTGGACGCGTCACGGCCGGGCCGTGCGCATGAATGGCGAACGGCCCACGAGCAGCGCGTCCTCGACTTGCGCCAAAGGTTTGCCATTCTGCAAAGCTTCGACGCGCACGCGATAGCGCCCCGCGGGCAGGCCTTCGACCGGCAGTTTGGCCGTCAGGAGGGCGCCGCTGGGGCGGGGGATGGATTGCTGCTTGACGACGCGGTTGGCCGAGTCGAGCAGGGACGCGCGCAGGGTCAGCTTGCCGCGCGTCTGTGCGCCGAAGCCGATGCGCGCGGCGAGGCCGACCGGCAGGCCGTCGGAGAACGCCGCGCGGCTGTCGAGCCGAAGCATGAGCGCCGGGGGGACCTTGCCGGTGCGCCGAGTGGCGACGACGGTCGCGCCTGCCGCGTCGAGCACGCGGATGTCGGCATCCCACTGCTCTACTGCGCTTGGCGCGGCGAACGACACTGTCGCGCTCCCGCGGCCGTTCGGCTCCAGGGCCAGGCGGGCCTGGGCTTGGGTTTGGCTTCCAGGTGTTGAAAACGCGAGCGCGACTGTGTACTGGCCTGCGCGGCCGGACAGATCCCGCAGGCTGATCGTCATCTCATTCTCCCCCGCGCCCACGCCGGCCAGCCTCAGCTCCTCCACCTCCAGCCGCTTGTCGCCGAGGATCAGCGCACCGAACTGGTTGGGGTCGTGCCAACTGCTCACCGGGGTGAGGCAGGTGTATTCCTCGGTGTCCCAGTCCGCGCTGGTGATGTTGAAGCGCACCTCGTGCCCGGCCGGCGCGGCCGCGAGGCCGATGGACTTGAGAGGCAGACGCATCTCGATGGACCAGTAGCCCGCCTCGATCGACACCGCGCGCTCCAGGTGGGACGCCCACTCCAGATCCGTCTCCCGCGCGTGCTTCGTATCGCCCGGGCCGGCCCCGCGCGGATCGAGCACGACGCGGATGCGGTGCCGCGCGTCGTAGAGCACGCCCTCGCTGTTGAGGATCAGTTGGAAGTATTCGCGGCCCGTGGCGAAGGGGTCGAAGAACAACTCGACCTCGTCGTCCTTCCAGATTTGGCCATTGTCCGCATCGTGTGTCAGCGCGCGCAGGGGCTTGCCAGGCTCGCGCTGGAGCTTGACGCCGAAGTAGAGCGCGCGGTCGTCGTACACGGCCCACGCTTCGCGGCTGTGGCGGGCCGGGACCGAGGACAGGCCGATGGAGAAGCTGCCGAGCCGCGCGGCCGGCGTTCGCCAACACGCGTCCGTCAGCTTGCCGTCGATGCGCGGCGCGGCCGCGACCTTGGGGATACGCCAGCTCCGCGGTGCGCGCGGCGCGGCCTTAGTCGCGCTCGCGGGGTCGGCGAAGCGCACGTCTTCGAGCATGGCCGCGGCGAAAGCGGATTGCGCAAGGGCCATCGCACACAGCGCCGCGGCGCTAACGAGCGAACGGCCCGGCCGCGAGTTGGAATGGCAGAAGCGTTTCATGTTCTCTCCGGTTAGGGGCGCTGCCCAACGCGAGGCGCACCGCGTACTGGCCCGGCGCGAGTTTGGGCAACTCGACTTCGACGACGCACAGCGCGGCGGCGAGCTGCGTGGCCGCGTGGCGATAGCTCGACCGGCCGTCGGGCGAGGTGATGTCCCAGCGCAGGTCGCGCAGGCCCCGCGGCCATACCTTGTCCGCCACGTGGACGCGCAAGGGCAGGCGCTTGTCCGTGGTGGGCACGACGCGGCCCGCGAGCAGCTCCGCTTGGATCGCGGGCTCCGCGAGCGCTTCGAGCTTCACGTCGTCCACGTAGAGCACGGGCGAGTCGGCTTGGCTGGGTGTGGCTTTGAACCCCACGCCGACATCTGCGCGTTGCGTGTTGCCCATGTGGAAGGTGAACTCTTGCGACGAATAAGTCCATTCCCCGCGGCGGCCCAGCAGGCGGAGGGTGTGGGCCGCGATGGGCGGTGCGCCGCGCTTGCCCCACTGGCGCATGGTGAGCCGGCCTCCGTATACCCTGGGCCCGCGTGCGACCCAGACCCAAGCGGACAGGCGCATGCGCCGGCCGTCGTAGGGCCTCAGGGGCTCGGCCTTGAGCTTTTGTTGCGCGATGAGAACGCGGTCCGGCCCCACAGTGGTGTGATCGAAGCACACGGATTGCTTGCCCGAGTGCACGATGTTCGTCGAATAGAAGATCGACTCGGGCCGCGGCTTAGCGCCTGTCTTGGGCCGCGGGGGCCAGTCGGCGAAGCGCCACGCCTTGGCCGCGGCATCCTCGAAGCTGCTGTCGCGCACGAGGAGGATGTCTTGGTTGGGCTGCGCGGCCAGCGGCGGCAGGGCCGCGGCGAACGCTGCCGCGCCTGGCAACAGGAGAATGAAGTGAGCGAGGCGGGTGGCCGAGTGACGCATGAGGGGTTTCCTCAGCCAAGGAGACGCAACGCAGGTGGCTCGTAGTAGGGCGATTTATCGCCCGCCACCGTGGCGCAGCAACGGGCGTAGCCGCAGCCGCCAGGCTGCGGGCATTCAACAGATGAGCGACGACGCCCCATGCTGGCGCATGCGGCTACCGCAGCCGCCAGGCGGAGGGCCGGTTGTAACGCTCCATCCAGAGCGACATGATAAGGCGCAAACATGGGGGGATCAACTGGGCCGCGCGGCCAGCGTGTGCGCCACTTGATCCGAGTGTCTCCGACGTTTCTCTACTTGGGCTGGTGAGAATGCGGGCTAATGCGCCTTCAACCATGCCTCGAACGTCTGCGCGTTCCCCAGATAATAGAGCCGCGTCGTGTTGGGGGGGATGTCGAGCCGAACCGTGGCGGCGCCGCGCACCACGGTCTCGCGAGCGAACACGTCGTACACGTCGTTCGTGCGAGGCAGGTGGAGCAAGCCCGTGGCCCGAGCGGCGCCGGTGTGCAGCGCGATGAACTGGCGGCTCGCAAACAGGATGTCGTCTCCGTCCCAATACACGTGCACGCCGGCGAAGCGGGCGATGTTGCGCATCAGCGCGGGGGTGAGGTAAGGGACGGCCGCGTACACAGAGTTCCACTGCCCGCGAGGGCCGTCGATGGTCCGCACGCAAAGGGCGGCCATGTCCCGGCGGACCTTGCCGTCGAGCACCCAATGGCCGAGCACGCGCGTGCCCTTGCCGCTGGCCTGCGGATCGACATAGATGACCGGCCAGACCTCGTTGCCGAACCGCGCCCACGTCCCGCCGGGCGGGAAGGGCAGGGCGGCCAAGTCTTCGGCCGCGTTCAGGCCCGCGAGGATCGGATGCTTCACGCCTGCCAAACGATAGGTCTGGACGGCCTTGCGCTGGAGCTGCTTCACGCCGGGGATGCCGATCAATTCGGCCACGTTGTCGGGCGAGGGATGCTTGCCCACCCGCGCCATGCCGGGCGCCCAAAGCCACACGAGCGTGCGGCCGCCCCCCTTGCACAGCTCCAGCCATTGCCGCTCCCGCGGCGCCAGGTAAAACGGGTTGAGAAACAGGCACATCTTGTATTGCTTCAATCGCCCAGTCTCGGCGAGCCGCGGAATGTCCGCCAAGTTGTAGAGGTCGTACGGCGCGCCGATGCGCGGCATGCCGTTGACGAGCGTGAGGCGGCCGATCGTGATGTTGATCTGAGGCGTCGGCGAAAAGATGTCCTGGCCGGTGAGCGTCTCGCCGTGATAGAAGACCGCAATCTCGGCGGACGGGCCGCGGCCGGGCAAGGTGAGCGCGAAGTCGTACACCTTCTTGATGCGCCGGGCGAACGCGGCGATCGCGGGGTCGATGAACCACTCCCGCGCGCGTGCGCCGGCCTGGCCTTGGGCGAACTCGCACCACCACCAGCCGACGCCGCGCGTGAGCGCGGCCGCGGCGTCCCGCTTCATCACCTCCAAGGTCGCGCGGCGGCTGAACGTCTTCGGCATGTGTTCCGCGAGATAGGTGCGCGTGTCCTGCTCGTAGATCCAGAGCTTGTTGTGCAGGCGAAGGCTGTCGATGATGTTGTGGCCCCAGTAGGGCCCGCCGGGGCGACGCGCACGGTTGTATTCGCTCGGGCTGACGTAGAAGTCGAGGTCGGGCGTGCGGCAGGCCCGCGCGACCGCGGTGTGGCCGCGGAAGCCCGGCACGGACGTGAACAGTTGCGGAATTGCATAGCCGTAGTAACAGCCCGCCAGCAGCCGGCCGTCGGAAGCCTCTTTGACGGCCCGCCCCCACGCGGCGAAGGTGTCGAGCATGGCCTCGGCGAAGCATTGGTAGTAGTCCATGGGCAGCGCACCCACGCCCGGCGCGAGCGGGTCGCGCAGCGAACCCGCGCCCGCGGGCCGGCCCAGCCCAACCAACACGTCGCAGACGCGCTCCCGATCGAAGCGCGCCGGCTCCAGAATATCGTCGAAGCGAATACTCGGTTGCCGCCAGGCGCGGCGCAGCGCGTCCTCGGTTTTGTACTTGCCGATGAGATACTCCCGGAACGTGCGCCGGGCCGCCATCGAGAAGTCGCCGGCTTCCCACTGCCGCCGCGGCTTCGCGTCGTAGCGGCCGGCGGAGTTGATGAACAGGTTGCGTTCGCCGCCGCCCCAGTAGTTTTCGCCCGCGCGGCCGGCCATGAAGCATAGGCCGATCACGTTCGCCGCGTAGGGCTGCGCGCGCATGTGCCGCACGAGCCGTGCGAGCGCGGCCGCGCCCGCGCGGCGCCAGGCCTGCGACATGAAGGTCGGCCGCACCTGGCCCCGATCCGGCACAAACAGGCTGAGTGGGATCACGAGCGCGCCCCGGCCGCCCAGCATCTGCTCCGAGGGACGCTCGAACAACCACGCGGGGTTGGGGTCCATCCACACCGCGGGCAGCAGCTTGGCGTCCGGGTCGATCTCCACGGCCGCAGACAGCATCCGATCCACCTGCGCGAACCACCACGGATAAAACGCATCCTCTTCGCCCGGCGCGCAAATGGGCGAACCTTGGATGCTGGGCCGAAACATTTTCACGCCCGTGGCCGCGTACGCGCTGTAGCGGCGGTCATTGCCGTACGACGAAGCCCAGAGGATCGGCGCGGTCGGCTTGCCGTCGATGAGGAGAGTGGGATTCCCCTCGAGGGTCCGGACCTCGCAGCGGGGGAACTCTCGGCGCGGCGGCGGAGGCGCCTGCCCGCGATCGACCTCCACCGTGAAGCGGAGGCCGTACCGATCCGCGCGCGCGCCCGGCAGGTCGGCTGCGAGATCGGCCGCGGCGTCGGGGGTAGAGACGAGCAGCGTCGCGCGCGTGCGCCGCGGCGCGTAGTCGGGCACGGGCACGGACAGCGACACGCGATGCTGGCCCGGCCCCCATCGGCTGGTGCGCGCCTCGTCGGGCCGCAGGTAGGCGCCCCACAGTTCGAAGTCGTGGTTGCGCCAGTACGACGGCTGCCCCAGCCGCACGACGATGGCGTAGTCCCGGCGAAGCGCCTCCGCGCACTCGAACGTGATGCGGATCTCGGCTCTGTGTCCGGGCTGGACGGGCTGCGGCGCGATCTCCAATGCGGCCACCTTGAGCCGAGCTTCGGCCGCGACGATGGGCCGCGCGACGTTCCACGGCCAATGCCAGCGCGTGTTGGGCCACGTCCTCACGCGGCAGGGCGCCCAGCGCTTGTCGCGGAACCCCGGCTTGCGCCAATCGTTGACCCTGCCGCGGTCTTGCTGGCCGAGCCACGCGCCGTCCGTGGCGACGATCGTGCGCTTGCCGTCTTGGCCCACGAGCACGAGTTCCGCGAGCAGGCCGTGGCTGCCGACTTCGTAGATGTCGTCCACCTGCGCGGCCAGCACGTTTTCGCCCTTGGCGAACCAGTCGGCCGGAATGCGCATGGCCTTGGCCGTGCGAAGCGAGCCGCCGTTGTAACTGATGTCGCCCAGAGCGAAGCGGTCGTTGACCCACGTGCCCTTGAGCCGGTCGAACGCGCAGGCGAGCAGCCACGCCTCCCGGATCTGCGCCGGGTCGTCCACCTGGAACGTGCGGCGGAAGTAGCGCGTCAGCGGCTCCCGATGGGGAATGTAGAGCGACGGCTCGCACCAGATCCAGTTGGCTGTCCATCGGCGCGCCCATTCGATCGGCAGCACCAGCTTCGGCCCGAACGCTTCCAACTCGCCGATGGCCACCTGGCCCGTGGGAGCGGACTTGACCACGAGCCGGATGGCGGTCGTCTTCACGGGTCGGGCCAGTCGGTGTCGGATGGCCTGCTCGGGCCGGGCCTGCGAGGCATCGCCCGCGGCCACCTCGCGCCACTCGCCTCCTTGGCGCGCTTCGACGACGTACGCGCCGGGCGGGCCGGCCTCTTTGAGAGGGCACTCGAGGAGACCTCGCAGCACCACCTCATGAATCTCAACGGGCACGCGCCACTCGATCCGAAGCCAGACCGGCAGAACTCCCTTTTCCGACACCCAGCCGGTTCGCGGATTGCCATCGCAGGCTTTTGCGGCCGAGAAGTTGAAATATGGCGCGGAAGCCACCGCGCTCGGCATCCCGCCCGATTGCGCGAGCGCGAGGTCGACGGGGTCCGTCTCCGCGGGGGCGGCAGACCGCGTGACGAGCATGAGCTGAAGCAGACAAAGCGACAGGGGCTTCATCGTGTGTCTCCATCATGAACGGAGTTCCGGAGAGTTTCCGGAGTTCCCGGGGCCATACGGAGCAAGGCGGGCTGCGCCCGCAACCCAAGGCTACTGACCGCCGTGGATCAGAGGCAAGACATGGCGTGTGGAGCGCAGGATCGCTGTTCTGTATTGCGTATTGCGTATTCGGATCGCGATCCGAGATACGCAATACGGAATACGCAATACGTTGTCGAGAGTGCGCGCACACCGCGCAACTTCTTGTTTTTTGTCGCGGTTGCTGACCGCGAAGGCACTACGCTTCCTCCAACACATTGCTTGGAGGAAGAGGCGGCTGCGCCGCCGTCGGGCCGCTTGTAGTAGGGCGATTTATCGCCCGTCTGCCTCGTGAGAGCAAGGCCGTTCGACGGGCAATGAATTGCCCTACTACAAACCACGTCGCCTCGCGCCGCACACATCGACAACATGTTGTCGCGAGATTTACGCTAAGGAGCTGAGGCCCAAGTTAGTTTGCACGGTCGTCGATGTCCAGGATCGCGTAGCCTGCGTGGCATCCATGCCTCGTGATCTGCTGCGTTGTCATCGCATCTTCACCATGCCATACTATTGCGGCCGGACATGGCAGAACATCAGATGCACATGGAGTAAGGCCAATGCAACATTCGCGGGCACCACTGGCTATGCCCATCCTCGCGGCCGTAGCGGCAAGCAGCCTGTTCCTGGCCGCGTCTCCCCTCCGTGCGCAAGCGGATTCCCAGTACGTGACGCGCACCGAAGGCCGGCTCGTGCTCGACGCGCAGAAGATGCTCGACGACGCAGTCGCGGCCGGCCGCAAGAAGGTCACACTACCGCCGGGGCGGTTCCACCTCGCCGGCAAAGGCGCCAGGCTGGTGAACCTCGAAGGCTTCACGCTGGAAGGCGCGGGGCCGGAGAAGACCGTGTTGGTCGCGGACTGGCGCCAACTCGCGCTCGGCGTCGGCCAGTGCCGCGACGTCACGCTCCGCAACTTCGCGATCGACTGCGACCCCGTGCCTTACGTGCAGGCGACCATCACCGGCATGACTGACCTGGACAACGGCCTCGTGGCGATGGACTTCCGCGTCCACAAGGGCTACCCGGGGCTCACCAAGCGCGTGATGAAGCACATGCACGGCTGCGGGCAGTTTTTCGACCAGAAGACGCGGCGGCTCACTCGGCATCACCACTGGTTCGGCCCTTTGCCCGGGCGCAACGTGCTGCGCATCGACGACATGCACGGCCGGCTCGTGCTGGCGAAGGGCTGGAAGAATCCCGACCGCGCCAAGGTCGGCGACTATGTCGTGCTGCCCACGGGCCAAGCGCTGCCCTGCGCGATCAGCTACAGCGACGGCGTGCGCATGGAGGACGTGGCCATCTACGCGTCGTCGTCCATCGCTCTCGGCGCGCGGTTCCTGACTGGCGACAACTACTTCCGCTTCACCATCAAGCCCGGCCCCCCGCCACCCGGCGCGGCCGAACCGCGGCTGCTCAGCACGAACGCGGACGGCGTGCAATACTTCTGGTGCTCCGGCTCGGCCACCTTCGAGGGCTGCGACTTCGGGTTCATGGGCGACGACGGCATCAACATGTCCGGGCTGGGCTTGTATGTTGTGAAAGTCGAGAGCCCGACCCGCTGGATCGCCGCGTCGCGGCTGCACTTCTCCTACATCAAACACCTCGCGTCCGCGTCGAAGCCGGGCGACGTCGTGCGGCCCCTGCGCTACGGCACCTTCGAGCCGTTGGGCGATCTGCCGATCAAGAGCGTGGTCTTCCAAGGCCAGAAGCCGGCCGAGCTGACCGAGACCATCAAGCAGCGCTGCCAGTGGATCGCGTCCCGGCCCGAGTGGGCGTACGTCGCCGTGGAAGCGGCCCGGCCGCCGAAGGCCCCGGTCGAGGTCGGCGACGTGCTCAGCTTCCGCGCGTTCCTGCCTGACCGATTCGCGATCCGCAACAGCCGCTTCCACGACACCCGCGCCCGCGGGCTGCTCATCATGGCGTCGAACGGCGTGATCGAGAACAACACGATCGAGCACGCCGCGCTCGCGGGCATCCAAATCTGCCACGAACTGCCCAACGGCGCGCCGGATTGGGTGTCGAACCTCGTCGTGCGCAACAACACCATCCGCGACACGTGCTTCGACGACGACATCACCCAGTACTGGGCGAGCAACCAACTCGCCGCGCTGATGGTGTGCAACCGGCCGATCGCCATCCGGGAGCCGCTCGGCTCATATCCCTGGCTCGCCGGGCACCGGAACATTCGCCTCGTCGGCAACACCATCGAGGGCTCCGACGTGGCCGGCATTCTGGCGAACGGCCTGGACGGCGGCGAGGTGCGCGGCAACGTCGTGCGCCGCGTGAACTTGCGCGGCGGCCGCGACGTGGGCGCCAAGGTCGGCCTGAGCGTTCCATACGCGATCACCCTCATGAACTCGCGCAACGTGGCGGTGTCAGGCAACCGCGTGAGCGACCTCGGCCCCGGCGCGGAGGCCGCGGTCGGCGACTTGGGCGTTTACCCGAAGCCGCAGAAGTGATCGCCGCACCTGGCTGCGATGGTCCCTCCCCATGAATCGAAACAGTCTGGGTCGGAACGCCTTCGCGTTCCGACGGACGGCGAAGGCCGTCCGCTCCGGAGTTGCGGCCATGAGCCGCGTTAGGAGAACACGCAATGACACGACTGCCAGACATGGCGCGACGCGAGACGAGCTTGCAGCCGAATCGGCCGCGCAGGATGGGCGGCGCCGCGGCCGTGAGCCTGATGCTGGCCTGCGCCAGCATCTCGCGCGGGGAAGAGTACGGCCCGAACAACCTGCCGCCTTTCGTGCACCCGCCGGTCATGAAGCCCATCCCCGACGGGATCAAGCTCGACGTGCCGCAAGAACTGGGCAACCAGGAGCTGGCGCGGCTGGGATTTGTGGACGTCACCGCCGAGCCGTTCCGCGCGGACCCGACCGGCCAGCGCGATTCGACGCAGGCGTTGCAACGGGCCATCAACTTCGCCAGGGACGCGCAGATGGTGTGCTTCTTCCCTCCCGGGACCTACACGGTGAGCGACACGCTCCTGCTCCGGCACGGCATCCACATGCGCTCCCATCGCGCCACGTTCATGAACAACCTGAACATGCCCTGCGTGCTCGTGGGGTCGCGCGAGGGCGAAGGCCGAGCGGGCTATGCCCGGCCCAAGATCGTCCTCCGGCCGCGCGCGCCGGGCTTCGACGATCCGGACAAGCCGAAATACGTGATCGAGCATCAGCAGTACGGCGTCCGCAAGTTCACCGTCAAGAAGAACCGCGCCGGCGGAGGCGCGTCGCTCATGAACACCATGGTCGTGAACCTCGACATCGCCATCGGCCGCGGCAACCCCGGCGCGGTGGGCATGCTCATTCGCTCGTGCGAGGGCTCGGCCGTGCAGGACATGACCATCGACGCGACCCACGGCTTCGCCGGCCTCGCCGGCGCGACGGGCAACGGCGGCAGTTGGACGAACATCACCGTCATCGGCGGCAAGGTCGGGCTCGACATGCGCGGCTGGACGCCCCCCACGCCCACGATGGAGGGTATCACGCTCATCCACCAAACCCAGGCCGCGATCATGACCACATGCCGAGGGCCGCTGACTGCAGTGGGGGTGAAAATCGTCTCGCGCATCCGCGGGCCAGTCATCCAGGCCAAGGCCAAGAAATGGGGCATCTTCGATTGCGGGCTCAACCTCATTGACAGCCAGATCGTGTTCAAGCGCACCGCGGCGTCCAAAGGCAAGACCGTGGCCATCGTCTCGAACCGAAGCGTTTACATGAACAACGTGTACGTGCGCGGCGCCGACGCGGTGGTCGACGGCGGGCTTGCGGGGAATCCCAAGGGCTGGCTGCGCGTCCAGGAGTTCGCGCAGGGCCGAACGCCGCGGCAGGTGAAGGGCTACAGCCTGAGCGCGCCGATCTACGTGGACGGCAAAAAGGTGCCCGGCCCGCTGCGGAACGTGGAGCCAAACGCTGCGCCGCCCAAGGGCCTGGAGGCGCGGCACGTGTGGGCGCCGGGCTTCCCGTCGTGGCAGTCGCCAGGCGCGGCGGACGTGAAGGCGCCGCCCTACAACGCCAAGGGCGACAGCTATGCCGACGATACCGACGCGCTCCAACGCGCGATCGACGCCAACGAGATCGTGTTCCTCCCCAAGGGGTACTACCGCATCACGCGCACCCTGCAACTCAAGCCGCGCACGAAGCTCGTCGGCGTCGCACAGCATCTGTCGATCATCATGGCGCGCGACCCGGCCCGCGGGTTTGCCAAGGACGGGCAGCCCGGGCCGCTCGTGGCGACCGCGGACGACGGGGACGCGGAAACCGTGCTCGCGTTCGTCGGCATCCGCTTCCCGCGCGAGGTGGCCGAGTCCTACCGCGGCGCGGCGCTGCCCGTGTACAGCCTGAAGTGGCAGTGCGGCCCCCAGTCGGTGTTTCGAACGGTGGACGTGAACCCGCTGCGCGTGTATGGCTTCATCGGCGCGCGCAAACACAAGCAGCCGCCCCTCGGAAGCCCCGCGGTGCTCGTCACCGGCCACGGCGCCGGGCGGTGGTACAACTACCACGCGGGCCACTTCTTCATGGGCACGACGAAGGACTCGCGGGCGATCCTGATCGACCGCGCCGCGGGGCCGCTTCAGTTCTACAACTTCGAACCGCAGGGAGGCGATAGCGCGGCCGTCGCCGAGATCCGGCGCTCGCGCTACGTCTCCATCTACGGCTGCAAGACCGAATGCGACACCACGTTTTTGCGCGTGGTGGACAGCGACCACATCCGCGTCTTCGGCCACGGCGGCATCGGCAACGCGTCTGCTGGCGGCGCGCTGTACGTGTTCGAGCGCACGCCCAACTTCCTCATCTCCAACCTGGCCGACCAGGTGAATCTGCGGGCATCGCGGCCCTACTATGGCCGCCACTCCATGCACCGCAACATCAAGGAGTTCTTCCCCCTACTGCACCAACAGGCGTCGGGAAGGCAAGTGCGCGTCCCCTCGCTGGAGCGCCCTGTGCTCTATCGATTCGGCCATCCGTTGGCGCGGCCGCCCGCGATGCAGTAGCGGCCTGGTCCCGGGGGCTCAGACCGCGCCGGCCTCGCGCAAGCCGGCGATCCGCTCTCGCGTATACCCGAGCCACTCGCCCAGCACTTCCTCCGTGTGCTCGCCCAGCCGCGGCGCGGGCCGAAGCGCTTCCGGCTTGGCTTGCCCCGGCGGGTCCGACGCGGCGGCAAACTTCACTGGGAACCCGGCGACGAGGAACTCGCCCGCTCCCTCCTGCGCAACGCGGCCGACCATGCCCCGCGCCTGGATTTGCTCGTGCGCGGCCATGCGGGCCACGTCGTGATACGGCCCGCACGGCACGCCCGCGGCGCCGAGCCGTTCGATCCATTCGTCGGTGGTTCTTGTGCGCATGAGATCCCGCAGGATCGGCTCCAGCAAGGCGTAGTTCGCTGTGCGCGCAGCGTTCGTAGCGAACGCGTCGTCGTGCAGCTTCGGCTCGTCGACTGCCGCGAGGAACCGCCCCCAGATCGCGTCGTTGCCGATCGCGAGCACGACGTACCCGTCTTGGGACTCGAACAGTTCGAAGGGCGTGATGGACGGGTGCCGCGCGCCGAGCGCGTGGGGCGGCTCGCCGGTCACGCCGTAGCGCGCGATCGCGTTCTCCATGATCGCCACAACGGAGTCGAGCATGGCCACGTCGACCATCTGCCCGCGGCCGGTGCGTTCGCGTTAGTGCAGCGCGGCGAGGATGCCGGTGACGGTGAACATGGCCGCGCTGAGGTCGGCGATGGACGTGCCGACGCGCGCCGGCGGGCGGCCGGGCTCGCCGGTGATGCTCATGATGCCGCTCATGCCCTGGACGATCATGTCGTACGCCGGCCGCTGCGCCCAAGGCCCGGTCTGCCCGAAGCCTGACGTGGCCGCGTAGATGACGCGCTGGTTGGCTTGGGCAAGCGCGCCATAGCCCAGGCCGAGCCGGTCCATCACGCCGGGCCGGAAGTTCTCGCACACCACGTCGGCCTGCTTCACCAAGTCGAGGAACGCGGCCTTGCCTTCGGGATGCTTTAGGTTCAGCGTGAGGCTCTTCTTGCCTCGGTTCACGCTCACGAAGTATCCGCTCATCCCGCCCTGGAACGGGGGGAACTCCCGCGCGTCGTCGCCCTTGGGCGGCATCTCGATCTTGGCCACCTCCGCTCCGAGGTCGGCAAGGACCATCGCGGCGAACGGCCCGGCAAGCACGCGGGTCAGGTCGAGGACGCGGATGTCGGAGAGGGGCGGCATGAGGCAAACGGCCTTACGGGATGGGTGTGGGCGGGCCATCATACTCGATCCCGTTCCTCGCCAACAGCGCGGCGGCGTTGTCCGCCGCCACGCGAACCGATACAATAAGTGGTCCGTGTCACCGTCAGGGGCTCCGATGCTTGGGCGGTCGTTGCGCCACGAGACCTGGTCCTCTGTGCTCAGAAAGCCCACCGCATGCTTCAGCCTAGCTCCTCCCGACGTCTTGCCCGATTCCTTGCCTTTTTCGTTTCCCTTCTTCTGCTTTCCGCCAGCACGCGTCCATCGGCATGGGGCGCCGACGCGGGGCGCCTCGCGCCGGGGCCGGTCGCGGTGCGCCTGCGCAACGCGGCGGATAACAAGCCCGTGCCCGGCATTGTCGTGCGCCTCGGCGCGCGCTATGCCGCGACCGCGGCCAATGGCGTGCTCACGCTCGATGGCGTGCCTGCCGGCCCATACGCACTCGTGATCGAGTCGAACGGGTTTGACCGCGTCGAGCGCGCCATCACGCTGCCGCCCGGCAAACGCGCTCCGATCGACCTGCGGCTCACGCCCGTGGCCAACGCACGGATCGAAGGCGTTGTCACGATCGAAGACTTGGGCGAGCCGCTGCCCGGCGCGCGGGTGGTGTTCACGCCGGCCGCGGTCAAGGCCGCGGTGCAGGGCCGCATCGAGGCGCGCACGGACTGGAGCTGGAAGTTCGTCGTCGTCGAGTTGCCGCCCGGCAAGTATCGCGTGCTCGCGAGCGCGGAGGGCTGCCGCGACAAGGCGTTCGAGGCAGATATCAAAGGCAAGACGAAGCTGAACGTCGCGCTCCAACGCGCGTCGCAGCCTGCCGCGCTCGCAGTGGCCGTTGTGGACAGTGTGACCGGCGCCAATGTCGCGGGTGCGAAGGTCGTGGTGGCCGAGGCGTATCCGAAAGGCGTCGTCGCAGAGGGGACGACCAACGCGGCCGGGGTCGCGCAGTTCAAGGGTTTGAAAGTCGGGCTGTTGAGTTGGCCGGACCGCGACGACCATCTTGCGGTCGCCCGGCGCCGCGTGACGTGCCGCGCCACCGCGGATGGGTACGCACCCGGCAGCGCGTACGCGGATCTGGGCGCACGCGCGGCGGTGACGGTGAAACTGAACCCCACGAAGAAGATTGCGGAGCGCGAGCCCAACAACGCCGCGGCCAGTGCGCAGGCCGTCCGGGTAGGGGTGCCCGTGGAGTTGAAGATATCCAAGGTCGGCGACCAGGACTGGTTCACGTTTCGGCTCGTTTATCCCGCGCGCGTGAAGGTCGCGCTCGAGCCGGCCCCGCCAATCGAAAGTGTCCTCAGGCTCATGGACGCCAAGGGCAAGGTGGTCGCGGACCGATGGGTTTATGCCAACCAAGTCAACGGCTTCGAGGCCGACCTGGCGGCGGGCGCGTACTTCATCGAGGTGGAGGAACACGGCAACAACAGCTCCAGCGCGGAGCCGTTCACGCTGAAACTCACGAAGACCACCGCACACGACGCGCTGGAGCCGAACGACTCGCCGGTGGCCGCGCGCCGCCTCAAGCCGGGCGAGGAGGTTCGGGGGACCATCTTCCCGGTCGGCGACCGCGACTACTTCCGCTTCCACATCGCCCGGCCGAGTTGGGTGCGCTTTGTGCTGCCGAGGGTCCCGGTGGAAACGTACATCAACATTATTGACGCGACGGGCAAGAAACTGGGCGGCACATGGGATTGGGGCGGGCGGACCATCGTGTACGACATGATGCTCCAGGCGGCGGACTACTGGCTGGTGGTGGGAGAGAGCGGCGACAACGGCGCGTCCACGAACCCCTACGTGTTGCGTATGGTCACCGTGGCCGACGATGGCCTCGACGACCCCACCGCGCAGCCGGGCCGGCTCGCGTCCTGCCGCGTGCTGAAGCTCAACGCGCTGGTGGGCGCCACGATTCTGCCCAACGGCGACGTGGACCGCTACACGGTCTCTGTGCCGCAGAAGGGCCGCCTGCACGTTTACTACTACAGCCCCATGGAGACGGCGGTCGTCATACGCGACACGAGGGGCAAGGCGTTGGCGTCTTCGTGGAATTGGGGGGGGCGTCCCACGGAGTTTTCGTGGCGGGCCCCGCGGCCCGGCGTGGCCTATCTGGACGTGCATGAAAGCGGCGACAACGGCAGTTCCCCGAGCCCATACATCCTGAAGGCGTGGTTCGAGCCGCCGGACGAGCAAGAGATGATGGGGCCCAACGACGCGTTCGCCACCGCGACGCCGGCACAGATCGGCGAGACGCTGCGCGGCAGCATCATGCCCACGGGCGACCTGGACTTCTACCGGCTCTACGTCGATCGGCCTGGCTATCTGCGCGTCGAAGGCACGGGGCCGATCACGATGCGGCTCAAGCTGTTCGGCGCGGACCGAAAGCAGCCGCTGGCGGAGACGTGGGACTGGGCGGGGCGCGTGTTGAAGATTCGCGCTCCCGTGCTGCCTGGCGAATACACGGTGATCGTGCAGGAGTCCGGCAACCGCGGCGAGAGCGTCATGCCCTACGCGTTTAGGACTTATCTCGACCGCGTGGAGCCGTGGGAGAGTCCGCCCTTCGCCAACGACCCGCCGCGCCGGCTCAAGCTCGGCGAAGCGCAGAGCTTCGCGATCGAGCGCCCCGGTGATCGCGATCGCTTCACGTTTGCGGTGGCGGAAAAGGGGAAGTACTACCTGCGCGTCCGCACGCCGCTGACCACGCGCACCCGCCTGTTCGACGACCGCACGGGACAGAACGTCATCGACCGCTGGGACTGGGGCGGCCGCAACCTGTTGCTCGAGTTCGAAGCGAAGGGGCCGACGCGGTATCGCTTGGAGCTGTCGGGAACAAACAAGGCACAGGTGAGTTTCGATCAGGGGTTCGCGCTCGTGTCCTCGAACGAGAGCGACGTGGTGAACGAGGGCGTTTCCGTCGAGGTCGACCCGTATGACCCGACGCTGGCGACATTCACGCGCAAGCCTTTGGAAGGCTACGTCGCCGCGCAGTCGGCCCAGATCGACGCGGATGGCGACGGCGCGTTCGATTTTCAGATGCCGCCCGGCCAGCGCACGTATGCCTATCGCTATCGCGCGGAAGGCGTCTATCCCGCGGTCGTGCGCCTGCAGGGCGCGAACGAGACGGCGACGATCAAGCCGCTTTGGGTCCAAGCCGTGGGCCAACCGGAGCGCAAAGGCATTCTGCTCTACGTGGATTACCCCGGCGAGGGACAGACGGTGGCCCGGGACGAACCGGCGCGCGTGCGCGCGATGAGCTACACCGGCGCGCGCATCACGCGGGTCGCCCTGTCGATCGATGGCCGCTCGATGGGAACCGCGTACGACCGGCCGTTTTCGTTTGACGTGCCTTGGCGGCGGCTCGCCGGCGGGCAACACACGCTGCGCGTGGCCGCGCTCGACGCCAAGGGAACCCGGCGCGAACTGAAGCGCCAATTCCGCGTGAGCGACTACTTCGACCTGCGGCCGTTCGACGCCGCGGTGCTCAGCGGCTCGATCGTGCGCGTGTCGTGGACCGGCGGCCAGTTCGGACCGGCCCGCGTGCGCTATCGCAAGCGGCCGGCGTCGCCCACCGATAAGCCGCAGTGGAAAGCCGTGGTCGGCCAGAACGCACGCGACCGCGTGGTGCCTTTGGCCGATCTGGAGCCCGGCGCGGCGTACGAGTTCCAGCCGCTGGGAGGCGCAGAGCCCGGCCCAGTGCGCACCGTCACCCGCGTCAAAGGACTCGCATTTGGCCAGCCGCGCTACGGCGCCGCGATCGAGCGCGACTACGGCCAGCGGGTCGGTGTGTCCGTGCGCAACCATGCGGACAAGCCCATGGCCGTGCGCCTCGCGTGCGGCAAGCCGCCGAACAGCCTGCTGCTCGTGGGCTTTGTGGGCGAAGGGTCCAAGGGCGCGCCCTTCACGCTCGCGCCAGGCGAGGAGCGCGAGTTCATGCTCGGGCTCAGCGCGCAAGACGTGAAGCGCGAAGTCCATCGCTTCCCCATCCGCATCACCTCCGACAACGGGTATAGCGACGAGGCCGAGGTGACCGTGCGCGTGAAGCTGCCCGAGGTGAAGCTGGAATGGGAGAAGGTCGGGCCCGCAGAGACCGGCCTCGGTGTCGTCTACCGATTGCACAACAAGGGCGACACGCTGACCGACCTGGAGGTGGAGATCGACCCGGCGGACGACCTTTCCGTGAACCCCGAGAGCAGCCATGGCGCGTGCCTCGCCGGCTCGACCACGGAGTTCACGGTCGTGCCGCGGCTCTATGAGGGCTTCAGCAACGTCGAAGGCAAGCTCCTCGCGCGCGCGCTCGACAAGTCGATTGAGGAGCCGGTGAAGATCGGGCTGCCGGAGGGCCAACGCATCTTCGGCGTCCAACTCATCCCCGGCTACGATCCGACGGACGAGACCGCGTCCGAGATGGAGCAAATCCTCGCGCTGCGCGCCGCGGCCGGAGCGTTCCTCAACCCGGAACTCGTCGACTGGTCCGCCAAGACGAACCCGACGGACACGGACGGCGACGGCGTCGTGGACCGTTGGCAAGTGGACAACCCCATCGAGCGTATCCTCTGGCTCGGCGACGATACGGACGGCGACGGCGCGATCGATTTCGTGCACGCGGACGTGGGCTACGATGGCCAGTTCGAGTATTCCGCGTACAAAACCAAGGACGGCTGGGTCGAGACGAACCTCGTCGAGGCTTGGGTCGAGATGGGCTTCAGCCTGCCGTGGGCGCGCTCGGCTTACGAGCCGCACAGCGTGGACCTCGTGGCCAACGACGTGGTCGTGGGCAAACTGCGCAACACGATTCCCGAGGGCAACTACACCTTCCGCTTGCCGCCGACTGCGATCAAGTTCACCTCGGATGGCGCACCCGAGCCGCTCGACTTGCGCATCGACTCCAAGCACTTGCGCGGGGGGCACTACGTGGTGTCGAGCGACTTCCGCGTGAAGCTCAGGCTCACCGGCACGCGCGCGTGGGTCGTCGCGCCGACCCGACAAGACGCGGAGAAACAAGCCCGAAACCAACCCGGCCTCACGCTGGACGGCTGCGATTACTCGGTCTCGTCCAACGAATTGGAAGCGGAATACAAGAGGCCGCTCAAAAAGGGCGCGGCCGTGGCCATCATCGTCCCCCTGCGCAATGTGGGCGCGATGTCCACGGACAGCGTCTCCGTGTCGCTCATGCGCAGCGCGCCGGGCGGCAAGCCCATCGAACTCGCGCGGCGCTACGTGGACACGCCGCCGCTTTCGGGCGCGCGGGAAGTGCGCCTGCCGTGGGTCGCCGCGGCCGGCACGCACACATTGCACGTGGTTGTCGACGTGGACCAGGAGGTCGACGACACCGACCGCACGAACAACGAGGCGCTCATCACGCTCACCGTGCCCGGCGACGACGCCAAGCCGACCATCAAGTTGCTCCGCCCTGCCGACGGCCAGAAGCTCGACGACACGGTCGTGGCCATCGAGGCCGAAGCGCACGACGACGCGGCTGTGGCCCGCGTCGAGGCGCGCATCGACAACGGGCTGTGGCAGACCTTGGCCAGCGCCGGCGCGGACCGCTACGCGGGCAAGGCCATCGCCCAACCCGGGCCGCACACGATCGCGGTGCGCGCGATCGATTCGGCCGGCAACGTGGCCGAAGCTCGCGCCAAGATAGAGGTGTCAAAGGACATTCCGATCCCAGCCGTGAAGGTATTGGAGCCGGCAGACGGCGCGCGCATTGACGAGCGCGAGGCCGACGTGGTGATCGACTGCGACGAAGACGCGGTGCTGGCCGCGGTGCGCGTGAACGGTGGGCCGTGGCAGAAGGCCCGCCTCTGGGCCGCCACCGCGCGCAAGACGGTCGATCTGGAGTTTGGCGCGAACAAGATCGAGGTGAAGGTCGTCAATGACAAGGGCGTGCAAGCGGCCGCGTCCGTGGCCGTTCAGTGCCCGGTCCAGCCCCAGGAGGAAGACAAGCAGAAGAAGCCCGGCAAGCCCAAGAAGGATCAGACAGGCCAGAAGCCGCCGCGCGGGGACGAACCCGAAGGCCCGGGCGGCGACGCGGAAGGCGAAGTGGATATCCCCGGCGCCGGCCCAGTCAACGTGCTCGGCCCCAAGAACCAAGTGATCCCTCCGCCGCGGCCTGGCCGCGGGCGCCCAGGCCGAAAGCGCAAACCTGCCGATGGCGGGACGCCCGCCGGCGGCAAACCCGGCGCCGCGCCGGCGGCAGGAGCAGGCGCGGCCGGAGGCGAGGGCCAGGCCCCGGCCGCCGGCCAAGGGCCAGGCGGCGAACCAGCCGCGCCTGCTGGGGAAAAGCCGCGCGGCGCGCCTCCGCGCCCGGGGGCCGGACCCGCCCCCAGGCCTTCCCGGCCTCGGCGGCCCCCTGGCGGGTGCGTGAGCGTGCAAAAGCACCGAAGGGATTGGTACTGCACGAACCGGCCCAAGATTAGCACGAAGTTCAAACTCCCCGGCTACCTGCGCGACAAGAAGCTCAACAAGCTGTCGAAGAAGCAACTCGCCGCGCTCATCGAGAAGCGGCTCAAGTGGCTGCGTCGCCGCGGCCGGGTCGGCGCGAAGCTCGAACAGTTCTACAAGTTCATGCTGAAGAGATCGCGGCAGGTCGACCAGCCGGGCGAGTTGCCCTCGTTCTGGCAGTCGCTGGGCTTTGCCGGGGAGAATCCCAAGGACCCCGCCGCGCTGGCGCGCATGCGCGACCGCGCGGAGAAAGGCTCGATGGCCTGGTTCGCCATGTTGCTCTCGTCCAAGGACCCGCAACTCATCGCCGAAGGGCTCAAGTTCCGTGCCGGCGCGCTGGGCAAGTTCGACGAGGCCCTGCAAATGCACGCCGACGCCTCCATGACTGAGATCAAGGCGAACCAGCAGATCACGCAAGACGTGCTCGAAGCCCTGCCGCTCGCCGGCGAGGCGGTGGACCTGGTGACCGCGTGGAACGGCGAGACGCTCGCGGGCGAACACGTGGGCGGTTGGGAGCGGTTCTTCCGCGTCGCGTTCGCGGCCGGGCCGGCCGCGTTCGAAGAGGCGCTCAAGCGCTCCCCGCGACTCCAGAAGGCCATGGCGGGCATGGTCGAAGCCACCGCCAACATGGGCCGCAACGCCAAGAACGCCATGCTCGAAGCCGCGGGCATCAACGTGAAGATGGCCGACGAGATCCTCGACGCGACGGCCAACTTCCTGACCAAGGAACGCCGCCTCTTCAAGAGCAAGGCCGAAAGGGCGGTCGCGAACGCCAAACGCGCGTACGAGGCGACCGAGGCTGGCATGAAAGAAATCAAGCAGATGAAGAAGGCCCGCGACGCGTCCAAGAAGACGGTGGACGAAATCGCGGATCTCGTCAAGAAGGGCGCCGACCCGGCCGACATCGAGAAGGCCGTGCTCAAGATGCAGAAGGACAAGATCGCACAGAAGCTCGTCAACTCCGCGGACGAAGCCTCCGATGCCGTGCGCAAGAAAGTGAACGAGACCATCAAGGGCATTTACAAGGACGTGGACGCCGGCACGATCAAGCGCTTGAAGAACTCCGACGATGTCAAAGCCCTCGCCAAGAAGCACGGCCTCGACCCCGACTCCATCGACGTGGAGGTTTGGAACCCCACCAACGTGCGCAAGACGGACGTGGACCCGGACTTCAAGAAGGTTGGGCGCGACCGCGACGTGACGTACCAGATCGTGGGCAAGGACAAGAACGGCAAGCTCAAGAGGGTCGACGTCGACCACGACGTCTCAGGCCCCGCGTACAAAGAAGAGTTCTACAAACGCACCCACGGCGGCAAACTGCCGCCCGGCGACGCGGCCGCGCGCAAGAAGGCCATCGACGAGTTTTCGGAAGAGATGGACCAGATGGTCACGTCCAAGCACCACCTCGAAGCGTACAACACCGGCGAGGTGGAGGTGAAGGACTGGCTGAACAACGACATCGCTCCCACCGTGACCCGGCCCGAAGACATTCGCGACACGATCATCACCAAGTCCGACGATTGGTTCAAACGCGCGGAAAAGGCCGCCGACCCGGTGCAAGCCTCCAAAGACGTGGCCGAAGGCATGCGCCAAGCCACGAAGCAATACGACAACATCATCCTCAAGCGCGCGAAGATGTACGGCGCCAACGTGCCGCCCGGCATTGAGGAATCTATGAAGATCTTCAAGCAAGTCGACGACATGACGATCACTCCCAAGCAGGCCGAAGCCATGCTGCTGGAGTTGGGCAAGTCGGCAGGGAGCAAAGTCCCGCTCACGCCCAAGAAGGCGGTGGAGAACATGGCGCATTTCTTGGAGGGCCTGGAAAAGGGCCCCGGCAAGACTTTCCGGCACATCAAGACGGTCCAACTCAACAAGGCGCTCAAGCAGGCCAAGAACTGGGACGACGCGACCCGCATGGTCAACGACGCGCTGAAGAGCGGACACATATCGGGCCAAACGTTCATCCAGCTTCGGGCCGGCGTATTCAAGCTGCCCAAGGACGCGCCCAAGGAAATGGCCGACGGCCTCCGCAAGTGGGCGGCCAACGCCTGGGCCAAGCGCCTCATCTCGCAGACGGAGAAACAGCTCATCGAGAAGCAGGTCGGCCCCCTGAATGGGCAGAAGTAGCGCATGGGGCACAGGCTCTCGGCTCCGCCCACGCTCCGCCCCATACCCCGCCGCGCTTGCCCTCTTGCCGTTCCTCTGTGCGGCCATCGCAAAAGCCGGGCAGCACCGGCTCGATGAGCACATAACCTTCCTCGCCCACTTCGACGACAACACGACCGAGGCCGACTACGCGATGGGGTGGAAGGAGTTCGCCGGCGGCAGCGCCAACCTGGCCGAGGGCTACTACGGCAAAGCCATCGACTTGCGCGGGATCCCGTTCCGGCCGGGTTTCATGGCATCGTGCCGCGCGCGATCTCCCAAGTTCAACGGCTTCGACATCTGGCCCGGGGCAACATCGATTTCCGGCAGGGCACGTTCGAGTTTTGGTTCCGCGTGTCGCCTGACGGCATGAAGCAGAACCACCTCGCCCGAAGGGCCGGCCCCTCCCATTCGACGCGCGCAGGTTGTTGCTCAACCCACGCGTCCGCCTGGGCCGGTCAGGTTTTCAGACGGCGACTTTTCCGACAGTTCGATCCCGGGCCGGTGAGGAATGCGGGCTAACGAGTTCAACCTTGGCACAGCCGGCCAGCTCAACCCCTTTTCACTTTTTTTGTCGCGAGGACAACGAAGACTTTCAGCCGCGCTACAAGCTGCGAGGCGATGCTTGCGCTGCCCTTGGCGATCTTCGTGTCTTTCGTGGCGAGCTAATCCCGCATCACGACCATCGCGTACGTCTCGACCCGTGGCACGACCAGCCGCGCGCCATCGACGCCCGCGGCCACCTCGACCGGCACGGGCGAGTCTGGCGCGTCGGGGTCGTAGATGGCCGCGGATTTGATGCCGGCTAGCGGCCCGGCCAACGATACGGGTAAGCCCTCGATTGGTCGCTCGTTCGCGTAGTTCAGCAGGTGCAGCGTCTTGGTCCCGTCCGCGAGGCCGCGCACGTCCGCGCCGAGATACGGCTCCGCTCGCTCGATCTCGACCGGCAGCGCGCCAGCCGCCTGCTTGATCGCGGCCGCGATGATCTCGTGCTCCTGCGGCAGACGGAAGCACTTGTACGCCGGAGGATGGTCGCGCTCGGGCCGGTCGAGCCGCTCCGGCGCGTTGGGCAGGAACGTCACGTTGTGCCGCTCGGCCAGGTGCACGAGCGGGTGCCGGGTGCGCAGGCGCGCGTGGGGGTCGCACATGCCGGTCTGCCCGGTGAACACGAGCCCGCCCCCGGCCTCGACAAAACTCACGATCGTTTCGACCTCCACGTGGCTCAGGCAGCGCAGGTTGGGCAGCACCAACGCGGCATACTCCGGCAGCCGCGTGAGTTGGTATCGGAACAGCACGTCGAACGAAATCTGGTGTTGGAGGCACACCTGCTCCATGCCGACCGCGCAAGGGAACGCCGCGAAGAAGTCGTTGTCGAACGACGCGGCCGGGCGGTAGAGCGCGACGTTGGCGAGGGACCGGCCGTCTGCGTAGAGAGCCTCGTGCGCCTTGAAGAAATCGAAGTACTGCTTGAGCGCGTCGTAGATCACGGGGTCGTCGAGCACCACGCGGTCTCCGCCGATTCCGCGCAGCGAGTAGGTTGCGGTGAGCATGTGGCCGCCGTAGCACGCGGCCTCCGCGAGGTCGCGCTTCACTTCGAGCGCGGTCTCCGGCCGGCGCAGCCCTCCCACCGGCGCGCCGAACGCCGCGACCTCGGCCGCGGTTGACTCCGGCGACGGTGCGCTCGCCGATTCCTTCGCCGACGCCGCGCGCAGCCACGCGGTCACCAGCACGGCGCGCGCCCGCGCGTCGCCGATCTTGTATCCCCGCAGCTTGGTCGTGAGCACCTCATCCTCGATGTACGGCACGTTGTGGTTTTCGTCGACGAGGATGTCGATGTCGTTGATGGGGCGGTCCGGCCATTCGCCCATGAAGTACGTCACGTGCGCAGCTTCCGGGTTGATCGACTTGGTGAGCGCGTTGAAGTGCCGCAGCCACGCGCGCCAGGTCTCGTCGCGGAAGCGGATCACCGCCTGGAACATGGGGTCGTTGCGGTTCTCGGTGGGCGGGATGCGCGCATGCTTCAGGTGCGGCAGGCCGAACAGCTCCTCCGGATCGGGGTATTGCTGTTGCACCCATTCGTTGAAATCGCGCTGGCAGCGCTCGCAGTGGCACTTGTAGCGTGTGCCGTCCCACTCGACGCCATCCATCTTCGCCACATCGAGGCACTTGCGCACGACGCGCTCGAGGTACTCTTTGTGCTCGTCGCTGCGTGGGCAGGCCATCCATCGCCAGTACACGCTGCCGTTGCCGTAGCACATGAGCGAGCCGTCGGCCTCGCGCTGGATCCAGTCCTTGGCGTTGGGCGCCTCGTCGAGAAACGTTTCCCAGCAGATCGTGGTCGCCTGGTGGTAGCCGAGCACCTTGATGTCGTATTGGTGGCACAACTCGGTGAACTTCGCGGAGCGCTCCATCTCGGCGGCTTCCGCGTCGAGGCCGTAGCCTTTGAACCAGCATGTGCTCACGCAGTTGATCCCCAGCTCCGCGAGCCTGGCCACCATCTCCTCGCTGCGGATGCGCTCGTACCATTGCGGCATCCACTCCGCGTTGCCGGGCGACGTCGCGCCGCCGTAGGCCGCGCGCCGGTAGAAGCGCTCCGGCTCCCAGCCGGCCCATACCCACCGAAGCTTGCCGCGCTGAATCCATGACGGGACGGGGAGGGGGTGGTCGCTCATGGTGGGTCTCCTGTGCGACTACTTCCGTACGCCTGACAATTGCACCACTTTCTCGAAATGTCTGCTCTGTAGGTAGCAGAAGCTCTGAGGTGTGGCGAGCGACGCTGAGATGCGCCGCAGGGGCACAGGCTCCTCAAACACGACCAGATCATCAATCCCAATGGCCACGCCCTCATTTGTGCCCGAGTAGTAGCGTGAGAAGGCGTCGTGGTCAATGCCCGCCACGCCCTCGAACTTGCGCCACAGTTCCGTCGGAGTCGCCTCAGTCAGGTGGTCCACCCGGAAGTATCCCACTACTTTCTTTGCAGGGCTCGTTGCATAGATCACCACATGGGACACAGGCTGCGCGAACCCGCGGCGCCGGAACTCGACCTTCTTTTCGCCAGCAAGGATAGCGCGCACGTACTGCGGCCGGATTGGCAACAGCGCTACTCGTTGAGTTTCGTCAGAAACCACGTCAAGCCTTCTCCTGTCAAGGAAGTAATGGATTGGGGTGGGCGCATGAAAACGCCCTCTTCCGCGAGTTGACGAGCGGGGATGACTGGCTTGAAGACGCGAGCTTGCCGGAACAGCACTGCCAGTACGTCGCGCTGGCACATTTTCCGGATGGCGTCAAGGGAGTACACCGTACGCTTCCCCACGTAACGGGCGACTTCTTCAGCAGAAGAGGATACCAGCGTATCCTCAACGACGCCAAGGGCCAGGGCCCCCTGGTCTCGAGCGGAACGGTAGAACACAAGCACATCGCCAGGGTTGAGAGATCGGATGGGCGAATGACACAGATACGCCTTCCGAACGGAGTTGCCGAAGGCTAGCTTGCCAGGGAAGAGCTGTCGTTGACGCTCAGTTTCCGGGAAGAGGACCGACGCATACTCTGGCAGAATGGGTACCACGTACCACGCCACGTCCGTCCGAAAGAACTTCGGACCATACCGGATGTGGTAATCCACCGGCAGAATCGGATGCTTTTCTTCGAGATCGGGGCTGAGAGGTTTAGCCAGCACCAATTCACCTGTCCGTACCGGCTCATCAAGCGCCTGGAAGCCGAAGTCTTCTGCCACGGCGAGGAGCCTTTCATGTTTGGGAAACACCGTCAGGTATAGCCAGTCGTAGTCATTGCCAAAGGCATGCTCAAACACGGCCTTGAGGAGGAGTTCACCGTATCGGAAGCCGCTGAACTCGTCACAGACTTTCAGTGTGCAGATCTTCATCGCCTTGCCACTGAGCGACTTGGGCGGGTCGTCTTCAGTTTTCACGATACACACGCCTGCGAGCCTGCCTATCGCGCCATCGATCACCCAAGTTTGGCGGTGTTCGAGTTTGCACTTCCGCAACCAATCATCGAAGCCGGGGTAGTCTTCCCTCAAGCTGTCGAAAATTGGATCAGCAGAATCGAGTGCATGCGCCACGACTGACCGCACCGCTGGTGGCGGCGTCGGTATGGTCTCCGCGAGTGAACGGAGGACGTCAATCGCTTCGGATATCGCGACTACACGATCGCCAAGCCCAAGTCGTCGGGCCTTGGACTGTAATCGGTGGTCCTCCGTGACGAGGAAGTCAACGGCATCGGCCACCACCGCCGACAGCAGCACGTGATCGACCCAGTCGTTGGTGCCGGGATCGGCTTGACCAACGATGTCGGTCATTCGCGCACTTAGTGGCGGAGGCTCTGGCAGTGGCAGGTATTTTCTTAGCAGCACGCGCCGGAGATCGCGGCGATCCTTGTCTGGATCTCGGCTAATGTCTTGGTCTGAGGCTGGGTGTACGTAGACGAAGTGCCCACCTTGAGCTGCAAGTCGGATCATCTCCGCCGCGTGGGGTGTAAGCTCCTCAATGTCGCGGGGCCTCGCAAGCTCCAGAGGGATGATTACGTTCGTGTCGATCAAGAATCTCAAACCTCTGCACATCTGTGTGCCGCTCATGCCGATCACCTCCTATTCTGCATCCGTCTCCGACAATTCCGGCTGATCCATGCTAGCCAATCCATGTGCAGCCCTTCAGCCAAGTCCAACAAGCGGGAAGCGTGAGGGCCTCGGAGCAGTGTCATTCTGAGCGCAGCGAAGAATCTCTCTCCGCCCGCGGTAGGAGAGAGATTCTTCGCTGCGCTCAGAATGACAGCGGGGCGGAACGAGGGCGAAACAGACGTGGCACTTAGTCGCGCACCATCCCTCGGTACGGCATGTCCATCTTGAACATGCCGGCCCAGGCGTAGGGCGCCGGCAGGTCGAGGCACCATTGCACCGCGTTCGTGGTCAGGCGCACCATCGACTCCTCCGCGAAGTCCTCCGGGTGGCCGAGCGTGGTGAAGAACGCGCGGCCGCCGTACCCGTTGACCCAGGTCCACGCGACCGGGTTCGGCTCGGCCGGCTTGTTGGGCTCGACCGCCGCGCCCATGAGCAGCGCGGTGCCGTCGGCGGGCGGCGACATGGGCAGCACGTGGTAGAGCCACGAGCGCACGTGGAACTGTTTCGCGACGCCGTCGAGGATCGGCTCGTCCGCGGCCGCGTCGATCACCTCCACGTCCGTGCTCGCTTGGTGGCCGTAGTGGGTGTGGCCATTGCCCCAGCCTGGAGGCGCGCCGAACGTGGGCTGGGCCCAGGAGTTCCACGACTCGAGCGGGTGGCCCTCGGGGTACTTGAACGAGTGCGACGCGGTGCGGAAGCCCATGACCGGCTTGCCGGCCTTCACGTACGCATCAATGTGCGCAACCTGCTCCTCAGGCAGCCGGCGCCAGCGCATGCAGAAGATGCCGAGGTCCGCGGTGTCCAGGGCCTCCAAGCCGGGGATATTCTCCTCCGCGTTTTGGTCGGGATACGACTTGCACACGGTCGTGGTCATGTCGTAGTTCTTTTCGAGTTCCGCGGCCAGCAGAGGCAGCGTCTGTTCGCCGCTATACTCGTGATCGCCGAGGACAAAGACAACGTGGGCTTGTGACATGGGAGGCTCCTACATCAGTCGGGGTTTACCACAGAGGGCACAGAGAGACACAGCGAGGTCCAGCGACGGGGCGTCGCGAGAGCGCAACATGATGTCGCAAACGCGGTGCGGGTTCAAGTGGGTCGCCGCCGAAGACCCGCC
The DNA here is from genome assembly GCA_024278415.1 of Planctomycetota bacterium. The sequence continues at coordinate 27,489 of JAJRTI010000488.1, forward strand.
CACTCCCTTCTGCCACTGCCGCCCTATAGCCCCTGGCCCGAAATAGCCGGAGTTTCCAAACTCCGGCTATTTCGGGCCAGGGCCTGGCAAGGCCGACGCACGTGGGCTGTGGCGGGCGGCGGCGCTACGCAGACTTGATTGGCTCGGCGGGAAGCGGTACCGTGAATTCTGCTGCCCGTCCCTATCTCAGGAGTCCCCCATCATGTCGTCGCCTCGCCATTTTCCTCGCCTCCTCCGTGTCTCTGCGCCTCTGCGCCTTTGCGTTAGTCTTCTCTGCCTCGCCGCATGCGCGTACGGTGAGCCCAAGGTCTTCTGGGCCAGCGATCCGGTCCAGCCGGACGACACCGTGCTTGTGGCCGGCGCGGACTTCGGCGACGCGCCGGTGGTGGAGTTCGTCGAGCTGCCTGCGGGTGTCCAGGGCGAGCCGAGTGGGCGGCGCGAGTGGCCCGCAGGCGCCAGGGCCGCGGCCATCGAGCCTCGCCAGCCGAGCGACGAATCGCTCAAGTTCATTATCCCCGCGGCCCTCACGCGCGGAGCGTGGCTTTTCCGCGTGGTGACGCGGGCCGGCGAGCGCTCGGCTCCGGCGCGGCTCAACTGCCCCACGGTCTACTGGGTGCAAGGCGACACCGGCCTGCGCGCCGCGTCGCCCGGCGGCTGGGTACGCATCTTCGGCCGGTGCATTGGCGCGCCTCCCGCGCAAGGGGTCGTGGTGCTGCAACATGCCGAGAGCGGGAAGCAACTGAGGCTCAAGCCCCAAGACGCGTCGACGTGGTCCGCCACCATCAACCTGCCCGGCGGGCTCGCAGCCGGCAAGTGGGAGGTGTTCGTGCACAACGGCCTGGGCGGGGCCTGGGGCTGGACGCACGCGGGAACGGTCCGCGTCGCGGCCAAGGAGCAGTGGCCGGACCGCGTGTTCAACGTGCGCGACTTCGGCGCGACAGGCCTGGGCAACGCGGAGGACACGCTCGGCATCGACCTCGCCCTCGACGCGGCGAAGAAGGCCGGGGGCGGCGTGGTCTATTTCCCCCGCGGGCGCTACCGCATGGACCACACGCTCGAGATCCCGACGTACACCGTGCTGCGCGGCGAGTCGCGGGAGTTCGTGTGCATCTTCTGGCCGGACACGGAGGAGCCGTACAACATCGTGCAAGGCACGCACCACTTCGGCATCGAAGATCTCACGATCTACGCTAGCAACCACGCGCACGTGATCGCCGCCGAGATTCGCGCCCCCACGGCCGGCCACGTGTTCGTGCGCCGGGTGCGCGTGCGCGCGGACATGTACCGCGGCCACCTCAAGCAAGAAGAGGTCGCGGCGCGCCTCCGGCGCGCGCTCAGTTTCTCTTCCGGCGGAGGCGACACGATCCGCCTCGGCGGCGCTAACATCGAGGTGACCGACTGCGACCTCTACGGCTCGGGCCGCGCGATCTATCTCTTCGAGCCGCGCGGCGCGGTCGTGCGCAACAACCGGCTCTACAACGGCCGGTGGGGATGGTACTGCCTCACCGGCTGCGACGGCCTCATCTTCGAGGGCAACACCCTCACCGGCGCGGACCTTATGTCCACCGGCGGCGGCATCAACTGCCTGGGCAGCACGTCGTCGCAGAACGTGTACTACGCCGGCAACACCATCGCCCGATGCCACGGCTGGGACCGCGAGGCCATGACCACCGACGCCGGGTTCGGCGCGTACTACGGCCACGTCACGAAGGCCGACGCCACGACGATGGTCCTCGCGGGCAAGCCCAACTGGCGCGGCGGGAGCGAGCGATGGATCGGCGGCGGCGTGTTCATCCTGGGCGGCCGCGGCATGGGCCAGTACCGCCGGATCGCGGCGATCGCCGGCGACGAGACGACGGTGGCGGTCGACCGGCCGTGGGACGCGCCGCCGGACGACACGTCCATCATCACCATCACCATGATGCAGCAGAACTATCTGTTCATCGGCAACCATTTCGAGGACGCCGGGATCGCGCTCCAATACTACGGCACGTCCATCAACAACGTCGCGGCCGGCAACACGTCCACGCGCGCCGGCGGGTTCTACAACTCGGGCCGGTGGTATCGCCACTACCAGCCGAGTTGGTATTGCCAGTTCCTCGCGAACGAGATCATCGAGGGCAACGGCTACCGCTTCGGCCCGAACAACGCGACCGGCGCGGGCGACTCGTTCCTCGGCTCGTTCGGCCTCCAGCGGGGAGACAACCCCGCGCCGCTGGCCTACTGCTCCGTGCACCGGCGCAATCGCTTGCGCAACAACGCGATGATCCGCCTCATCGGCGTGAACCCCGAGCGCCCGGGCCTGCGGGACGCGGTTGTGGAGCACAACGTGGTCGAGAACGCCAACACCGGCATCTACGTGGACAAGGGCTGCGTGGGTGTGTTCGAGCGCAAGAACACGTTCGTGAACGTCGTGCGCGAGCGGTACGACCCGGAGCAGGAGCGCCGGGACATGATGAAGCGCCGCGCCCATCTGCTCGACCAAGACAAGCCGGTCTACGTGCAGACCTTCGACCAGAAGGTCGGCAAAGTGTTCCCCGACGGTTCGGGCAACCGCTTCATGGCGATCGAAACGAAGGGCGAAGTCGCGCAAGAGCCGGGTGTGGCCGGCCAGGCCGGCCGATTCGACGGCCAGGGGTATCTCGTGGTGAACGACCGGCAACTGCTCCGGTTCCCGCGGATCACGATCGCCGCGTGGATTCTGCCGGACACGATCAAGGGGCGCTGGGGCATCGTGGCCAAGCGCACCCGCGGGTCCGCGTGCCCGTACGTGTTCGCGATCCGCGAGGGAGGCGTCACCTTCGAGGGCGCCGACACGCTCGGCAAGTGGTCGTACAACATCATCTCCAAGCGCGCGCTCAAGCCGAACGTGTGGAACTACGTCGCGGCCACCTGCGAAGAGGGCCAACGCGTGCGCGTGTACTGCAACGGCGCGCTCGTGGGCGAAAAGAAGGTGAAGAACAACCTGGTCGAGACGATGCAGGCGTTGACCATCGGCTACGAAAGCTGGGGCGGGGCCCCGGCCAACGCGAGGCAGTCCGGCAATTTCAAGGGTCTCATCGACGAAGTGAAGATCTGGTCGCGGGTGCTTTCGCCAGATGAGATTGCAGCCGAGTACAAGAAGCTCAGCGCGGCCGCGGCGACGGAATCGAAGCGCCGACAAGAGGAGGCGCGCCGGCGCGCGGAGCAGATGAAGAAACTGGACAAGGTGTTCGTCGCGCACGCCGGCATCAACTGGCGGCCGGTCGTGGTCGAGACCTTCGACAAGCCGCTTGGCCGCGACTGGATCACGCTGTGCGGGAAGTGGACCGTGAAAGGCGGCACGCTGCGTTGCCAGGGCAAGAGCTTCCTCGCGTACGCGAAACCCGTGAAGGCGCCCGTGCGGATCGAGTTCCGCGCGCGCTCGAAGCGCCCCGGCGATCTGACCGGCTTCTGGGGCACGAAGGCGGACGCGTACAAAGCCGGCTACTTCATCGGCTTCGCGTCCAACGGCAACACCGCGAACAAGATCCTTCGGCTCAACGTGGAGGTCGCCAAGAACAACGCCCCCCTCGCCAAGCCCGGGCGCTGGTACGACGTGATCGCCCAGGTCGCTGGCAACCGCGTGCAGCTTGTAGTGGATGGCAAGCTTGCGCTCGAGTACGTCGACCGGAAGCCGGTGACGTCGGCCAACCTTGCCGGTATCATTTCATGGTCCGAAGCCGAGTTCGACAACCTGCGCATTTTCACCGGCTGGTAGTGCGCCGGTAGCCGCACCCGGTAGCCGCACCCGCCAGGGTGCGGGACGAACCTCAACTGCACAGGTCCCGCATGCAGGCGCATGCGGCTACCCCTGGGAGCAAACCATGATCATCGACGCGCACACGCACTTCTACGATCCCACCCGGCCCCAGGGCGTGCCCTGGCCGCCGAAGGACAATGAGTTCCTCTACCGCACGGTGCTGCCGGAGCACTTCAAGGAGGTCGCCGCTCCCCATGGCGTCACGGGGACGATCGCGGTCGAGGCGAGCGAATGGGTCGAGGACAACGCGTGGCTCCTCGACCTGGCCAGGGACGACCCGGTCATCGTGGGAGTCGTGGGCAACCTCGACCCCACGACGCCGGAGTTCGGCCAACACCTCGACCGCTTCGCGGCCGATCCGCTCTTCCGCGGCATCCGCGTCCGCGGGCAAGCCATCGAGCATCTGCGTTGCGGCTACTTGACCGCGAGCATGGAGAAGATGGCCGAGAAGGACTTGGCCGCGGACCTGCTCGTGCGGCCAGAGCACCTCCAGGCCAGCGCGGAATTGGCTGCGGCCGTGCCAAATCTGCGTATCGTCATCAACCACGTCGCGGGAGTCTTCATCGACGGCCACGCGCCGGATCCCGTGTGGGCCGAGGGCATCCAGGCCGCGGCCGCGCACCCGAACATGTACTGCAAGGTCTCCGGCATGGGCTCGCATTCGCGGCAAGTGCCCGCGCCCACGGCCCCCGCATTCTACGCGCCGACCCTCGACGCACTCTGGGATGCGTTTGGCGAGGACCGGCTCATCTACGGCAGCGACTGGCCCGTGTCGGCCCGCGCAATGGACTACGCAGACGTGTTCCGCGTCGTGAAGGAGTACTTCGACGCCAAGGGCGACGCGGCGGCCCGAAAGTACTTCTGCGACAACTCGAAGGCGGCGTACAAGTGGGTCAAACGGTAGGACCACTCGCTTCCCTTGCTCTGTTCGTGACCCACAAATGTTTGGCCGCACGCCCGCGCGAGTGGGCGCGACCCGTAAGGGGTGCCTCAGCCTGCCCACCGGAGACAAACGGAGGAAGCCCTTACGGTCTTCACTGCGAACGGGCGGCGACGCGTTCGACACCTCAGCCGGGACACGACAGCAGCCCCCCCATGACGAGAGAGGAGTGTCACATGCTCGTCCATTCCGTCTTCTTCTGGCTCAAGCCCGGCGCCGATGCGGAGGCGTTCCGAAGGCAGATCGAGACGCTCAAGGACATCGATTGCGCGCAGGCGGTCTACATCGGCACGCCGGCCGACACCGGCGACCGGCCCATCATCGAGCGTTCGTACAGCTTCGCGCTGACCGTGCTGTTCGACAGCGTTGCGGACCAGAACGCGTACCAAGTGCATCCGTTGCACCAGGCTTTCATTGACAAGTGCGCGGGCATGTGGGAGAAGGTACTGGTGTACGACGCGGAATGAGCGACATCTGACGAGTGAGCCGCTCCCGCGTCGAGCATTGAGCCAACGGCGGAGGAGTGTGGCCATGCGAGCGTGCGCTGTTGTATGCATGCTCTTGCTTCCCCTCGGCTGCGCGGGCACGGGACAGTACTGTGCCGACCGCGGGGCCGACGCGGTTGATGTGCTTCGGCTGAACGTGGCCTATGGGCCGGGACTGGGCGCGGCCGCGTTTGCGACCTCCGCGCTGAAGCTTGGCGTCATGGGCGAGCACTCGCGCCATATTGGCTTGGACGGTCACGGCATCGGGGACTGGGGGCAAGACCGCGCGGACTGGCATCTGTTCCTGGTCGGCTACCAGTATGGCCATCGCAATACACCGATTTACGGGTCTGTCGAGAAGAACCCCCCGGCAGGCGGAGGCGCCTGGGGAAGCCCTATCCTGGGCATCAAGGAACATTTTCAGGACAGGGAGCACGTGTGCGGCCCGCTCGAGTTCGGAGCACGGGCACACGCACTGCTGATTGGTGCAGAGGCGGGCATTCGGCTGATGGAGCTGTGTGACTTCGTCGTGGGCTTCGCCGGGTTTGATCTGAAGCGCGACGACAGCACGACACACGACCGATGGAGGCGGGAGAGGGAGCGGAAGGATGGAACAGACAAGAGCACAGGCGCGCCGGTCGAGTAGCGCACTACAGGTGAGCGTATCGAGAGACCCGCGCACCGCGGAGACCTCACCTGGGGAGCGGAATGCCTTCGCATTCCGACGGACGGCGAAGGCCGTCCGCTCGTGCGCCATTGGCTCGCGTGGGCCTCGCCAGCTTGCCAAGCCCGGCGGGAGCCGTTACACTAACCGGCCCTCCGCCCATCAACTCCCCAGCGACAACACGGAGCCCCCAGCGACCATGAAGGCCAAAGCCCTGCGCATCCACGGCAAGATGGACTTGCGACTCGAGACAATCGACCTGCCCGACGTGGGCGACGACGGCATCCTCGGCGAGATCGTGTCCGACTCGGTCTGCATGTCCAGCTACAAAGCGGCCAAGCAGGGCCCGGACCACAAGCGCGTGCCAGCGGACTGCGCCGAGAACCCGACGATCATCGGCCACGAGTTCGCGGGCGTCATCCTCGAAGTCGGCGAGCGCTGGAAGGACCAGTTCAAGCCGGGCGACAAATTCGGCATCCAGCCCGCGCTCAACTACAAGGGCTCGCTCGACGCGCCGGGCTACTCGTTCACCATGCTCGGCGGCTGCGCGACGCACACCTTCTTTCCCTTCTTTGTCATGGAGCAGGACTGCCTGCTCAAGTACGAGGGCGAAGCATTCTACATGGCGTCGCTCGCGGAGCCCATGAGCTGCATTATCGGCACGACCAAAGCGCAGTACCATATGAAGACGGGCACGTACGAGCACAAGATGGGCATCGTCGAGGGCGGCAATTGTGCGTGCCTGGCCGGCGCGGGCCCCATGGGCCTGGGCATGATCGACTACTTGCTCCACGGCCCCCGACGACCGGGCAGGATCGTGGTCACGGACATCGACCAAGCACGGCTCGATCGCGCCGAGGAGCTGTACACGCCCGGCGAGGCCAAACGCTGCGGCGTCGAGTTGGTGTACCTCAACACCAAGACCGGCAACCCGGTGCAAGACCTGGTGAACCTGACCGATGGCCACGGGTACGACGACGTGTTCGTGTTCGCTCCGGTCGCGCCGGTCGTGGAGCAGGGCGACGCAATCCTTGCGTACGACGGCTGCCTGAATTTCTTCGCCGGGCCCACCGACAACCAGTTCTCGGCCACGCTCAATCTCTATGACGTGCACTACTCGCAGACGCACATCGTGGGCACAAGCGGCGGCAACACGGACGACTTGAAGGACGCGCCGCGGCTCGCGGCGGAGGGCAAGATCAACCCCGCGGCCATGGTCACACACGTGGGCGGCATCACCGCGGCCAAGGAGACCACGCTTCACCTTCCTGACATCCCCGGCGGCAAGAAGCTGCTCTACACGCACGTGGACATGCCGCTCGTGGCGATCGAGGACCTGCGCGACAAGGGCAGGGAAGAGGGCAACCCCCTCTACACCGAACTCGCCGACATCTGCGACGCGAACAACAAGCTCTGGAGCCTCGAGGCCGAGCGCGTGTTGCTGGACAAGGCGCCGAAGGTGGAGGTCTGAGCGAGCGGCTCTACTCGCGCCTCAGCTTCCTCACGTCGCTTCGGAGTGCTCAGGGCGAGCCGCGCTCGCGGATCAGACGCGGAATGTGCTCCAGGCGCAGTCGCTCCAGATCAACCGCGTTGTGCCGAAGGCAGTGGGCGAGAAGCTGCACGAAGTGCCGATCAGGGTGGGGCCACGACAAAGGTCAAGTGCTGGGGCCTGAAGTGGAGAATCCTATCCGGGTGGCTTCTCCACGGGGCATGGTGCGTGGATACTCAGCGCCCTGGTAGATGGGCAAGACTGCACAGGCGTGAGCGGTTCTTGGTACGGGGCCACGCCGTGTCAAAAACAGGGCAGGGCGGAACCTTCTGTATGACAGCAACTTAGGAGGCGCCTACAAAAACCGATCGTGGACACTCACGTCTTGGCATCGGTCGTGCGTAGGGGAAGGTGTGACGTGGAACGGAACACAGTCAGCCTTCACAACAACCTCTTTTTTGCGAAAGGAATGGAACGATGAAGAAGATGCTCAAGAAGGTAAAGGGTCAGAGCTTGGTCGAGTATGCCCTGATCATCGCGCTCGTCGCGGTGGTGTTGGTCGCTGCGCTTCAGACTTTGGAAGGCGGCATCACCGGCACGTTCAACAGCATCGTCGGCTCGCTGTAAGCATCGATGCTCGTTCGAGCCTGCCGCTGCTGACGCGGCGGCGGGCCCACCAGCCAGAATCGTAACCTCGGTTTTGTGTAACCCCGTTTCCTCGGAAAGGACAGAGAGATGAAGAAGTTTTTCAAGAGCGACAAAGGCCAGAGCCTCGTGGAGTATGCGTTGATCATCGCACTCGTCGCGGTGGTCCTGGTGGCCGGCCTTCAGACCCTGGAAGGCGGCATCACCGGCACGTTCAACAGCATTGTTGCCTCGCTGTAAGCCTTCGCCTCTGCGACACGCATCCGTCCGGAAGGGCTGGCTGAGACACGCGTCTCGGCCAGCCCTTTCTTGGTTCTCTGCTGTTGCGTGTGGGGAGGCTGAGGCTTGTCTCGCCGTAGGGAATAGCGAAGACACAAAGAGACGGAGGCCACGAAGGCACAAAGACACTAAGTTCCACCAAGGAGAATGAATCTTATGGTGCTTGGACTCTTTGTGCGGCTTCGTGTCTTGGTGGCCTCCGAGACCGGAGACTGGCACGCGAATAGCCCTCGCGCACGGCCGGCGCCTCTGCCTGAAGGTCAGGGCTGCACGGGTTTCCCATTGAGAGAGATCGTGCCCACATCACAACCGGGGCCGACGGCAATGCCCCTCGACTCAGCGGAAGTGTTTTCGATCCTGTTCCCTTCGATCTCGACGTGCTCGCTGTTGCCCACTTCGATAGCCACCGGCACGCGCTTGGAGACGCGGCGTTCGCCCACGCGCAGGATGCGGTTGCCCACGATCTTCACGCGGCTCGCATTCGTCACGCGAATCCCCGTGCCCGCCACGTCGTCGATCAAATTCCCCTCGATCGTGATGTCTCTGTGCTCCCGGCACGTCACGCCCTTGGCTCTGCCGACGACCGACACGTGGATCGCGGCCCTGTGCCAGGGCAGCATGCCGGTGTGGCGGATCGTGTTGCCGCGCACGATCACGTTGCGCGAGAAGCTGCACTCGTCGTAGAGGATGGGCGTGAGCGCAATCGCATCGTTCGCGCAGCCGTAGATGCGGTTGCCCACGATGAGGCCGTTGGAGCCCTTGGCCAGAATCGCGCGGTAGCGGAGGTTCCGGAACTCGCAGTTGCGGATCACGTAGCCGCTGCCCACATATGAGGTCGACACCATCGCATCGCCGGGTTTTACGTCGGGGGTGCGATCGAGCGTGAGACGATAAGCAAACTTGTGGCCCCACGTTGGCCAGTACAGCTTCGCCTTCTCGCGCCAATCATCCAGAGGCAGCCGCGTTTTCTTTTTCACGGTGAACGTGCCGACCGACTCACAGGATGGAGTGCGGAAGAACTCGACCTTGTCGCCGGGCACAGCGGACTCTGTGAAGGCCGGGGACGTGACGACCGTCGTGCCCGTTGCCGCCTCCAGCACGCGGCTGAACATGCCGTGGATGTTGATGCCGTCATCGTGCATGCCCTCGAACGTGCATGCCTCTACCACCGGCCCGCGGCGCATGTCCTTGCAGTGGAAGCCGTCCGCGCACGTGCTCAGCAAGCGCGTCGTGCCGGGCTTGCGCAGCACGCGGCAGCGCAGGAGCTTTGTGCCCCCGCCTCCGCCGTGCTCATGGAAGGCCATACTGCCGGACTGATAGATCGTCACGCGCTCGAACGTCATGTCCTCGCATCCGCGGCAGGTGATGGCCGGGCCTCCGCTGAACGCGATGGCCGCGAGGTCGCCCACATGCACGGTGTCCGTGGGGAAGCGGTGCCGCCCAATGACTTCGGGGATGGGGAACGCGCGCCAGACGCGGCCGCCGCGCTTTTCGATGCGGCTCATGAACAGATCGGGCACACCAGTCTTGAACTCGCGCGTCTTGGGGTCGAAGATCGACATGGGCCGCGGCCGGCCGAGATTCTCGATGTCCGTGCGGTAGCCGTCCTCGATGCGCACGTCGTACCACGCGCCGTTCGGCTCGATCGCGGCGACCGCGCCCTGGGTGAAGAGGATCGGGTCACAGTCGATCGTCAGCCCCCGCAGCGTGACGCGCCGGCAGTTGCGGAACGCTATGAGCGAGTACTGCGGCTGCGTCATGACGAACTCGACGCCCGTGGCATCAATCGTCAGATCCTCCACGCCATCGAATAGCAGATGGGTTCGGGTCTTGGCATCTGCCTTCAGGCGGTACACGCCGGGCGGGATACGGACGTGAGTGGCTTTGTCTTGAGTCGCGCCGTGCAGTAGTGAGCGGAGGGCGGCTTCGTCGCGGCGCTGTGGGGCTGCGAGGAGTGTCATGATCGTGAGGGCTGCGAGGGAGGTCATGTTGTTGCACCCTGGTGGTGTCTATAGTGCAAGAGCAGACGGCAAGCACTTCTTACGGGGATGCTCACGTAGACCACGCTCAGAGGGATGATTGCGGACTTCGCAAAGTCTGCAACCCTTCACGCGCTCCAACGCGAGACAGCACTGCCAAAACTCGCCTGCCGCAGCAGACACTATAGCATGCTCCTCGCTGTTTAGTGCCTTACCAGTTTTCGAACGACAACATGTTGTCGATGTGTGCGGCGGGAGGCGACGTGGTTTATAGTAAGGCAATTCATTGCCCGTCGAACGTCCTTGTCCTCACGAGGCAGACGGGCGATAAATTGCCCTACTATAAGCGGCCCGACGGCGACGCCCCTTTCTCGCAGCGAAGTCTGCGAAAAAGCGTAGGGCCTTATCCATCCAGAACTGTGATGAAAAACAAGAAGTTGCGTGGGGTGTCTGCGCAAGGTTTTGACGGCACCGGGTGTTACGACTGGCACATCGCATTGGGCTGCGGCAACGGCCGCGTCAGGCCAAAGCAGTCGCGCAGAGCGGAGGCAGAGATGGACAACGCGCACTGAACGAGAGCCGCCAAACGATCGGCCCTATCTTCTCGCCTTCTGATCTGTGTGCCTTCCGTTGCAAAGACCGCAGGGGTCTCGTGAGCACGGGAGTGCCTGTTGCGCCTTCACTCTCGGGCCGCGCCAAGAAGAAGGCGAGATGTTGCCCCACCGGAGCGCGCGGGGCCTTCGGCATCCGTCGGAACGCGAAGGCGTTCCGCTCCTGGGTTGCGGGCGCAGCCCGCCTTGTTGTGGGTGGCGAGGAACCCCATGACAGACGCCACGGATTCCCTCAGAATCCTCGACAGTTCCATCGCAAGCATGGAGCCTCCGGTCCGCCACAATGATCGCCATATGCACATGCTCCTGCTGGACAAGCGGGTCGTTCATAGGGCGATTTGTCGCCTGCTGTCTCGGGCGCAAGGACGGTCGCTAACTTGCCCCATGAACAGCCCTGTTCGCCCATTCCGCTTGTGTGCACGTCACGGTTGTCACAGCCTGCTGGCCACTCCGGGCCTTGGGATGGGATCGTTGCGTATTCTGGTGAAACTTGTGGGGACAACACTGCCGCGGCGAGAGGGCGGCGCATGCGCCTTGCGCTGAGCATGCCCAGTGCTAAACTACCTTGGTCCCCCAACGTACTCAGACCCAGGAGCCTTGCGCCATGTCCGATAGCGTTCCCATCGCCCGCGCAATGCGCGGCGGAATCGTCGACAACATCCACCTCGGCTCGATGGTTGTCGTCGGCCTTGACGGCCAGGTAGTGGCCGCGGTCGGCGATCCCATGAAGGTCGCTTACATCCGCTCCGCGAGCAAGCCGCTTCAAGCACTCACGCTCGTGGAATCGGGCGCGGTTGAGCACTATGGCTTCACCCCGGCCGAGGTCGCTATCATCTGCGCGTCGCACATCGGAGGCGACCTCCAAGTCGCGACCGTGCGCCGTGTACTGGCCAAGGCTGGCATCGAAGAAGCCGCGCTCCAGGCGGGTTCCGGGATCCGGGACAACTGCTCCGGCAAGCACGCCGGTATGCTCGCGTTGGCAAAGCTCCTCGGCCACCAACTCGACAACTACCTCGCCACCGACCACCCGATCCAGGAGAAGATCCTCGCGACCGTGTCTGAGATGTGCGGACTGCCCGTGCAGGAGATCCGCGTTGGTGTAGACGGCTGCGGTGCGCCGATCTTCGCCATGCCGATCCAACACATGGCGCTCGCCTACGCGCTTCTGGCCAACCCCGACGGACTCCCCGCGGAGCGCGCGGACGCATGTCGAACCATTGTCTCTGCCATGCAAGCGCACCCGGAGATGGTCGGTGGCCTGGCGTGGAAGGACTACACCGGCGCCAAGGTCGTTGGCAAGGCCGGCGCGTCGGGCTGCTACTGTCTCGGCGCGGTCGGCCGCGGCCTGGGCTTCGCCATGAAGGTGGACGACGGCGGTTCCGAGGGGCTTTGCCCGGCGATGTTTGAAATGCTCCGGCGCTGCGGGTTGATCACGCCCGACGAACACGAGCGCCTGCTGGACACACATCCGTTGGCCGTCCTCAACCGCGCCGGTGAACGGGTCGGCGCGATCGAGTTGCTGTTCTGAGGCCTTTGCACGCATGTGTGCCGCTGCCCCACCTTTGCTCGCCACACAATGACTCTTAGCGAACAGCGTCCCGGCCGCGTCGCGTGCCGCAAGAAGCTACGATGGGCCCTCATCGCCATACCGGGGATTGCTGCGCTCTCCCTCCTCCTGGTGGAGGGCGTCTTCACCGCGATGCTCGACCACCCGGCCCTCCTGCCCCGTCCGCTCCTCAACGGCCTGAGCGAGTACTACATGCAGTTCGACAGACGCGTCATCCAGTACGTCCCTCAATGGGCGCGGTACGACCCTGGACTGACGTATACGCTGAGGCCCGGCACGTTCCGCGTCAAGAGCAGGGAGTTCGACGTCCTCTACCACGTGAACAGCCTGGGGGTTCGCGACGACGAAGCGTCGCTGGCTTCGCCGCGCATCATCGTGGCCGGCGACTCCTATGCCATGGGCTGGGGGGTAGACCAAGAGAAGACGTTTGCGCAGCTCCTGGAGAAGGAGATCGGGACGAAGGTGCTGAACGCGGGGATATCCTCCTTTGGCACGTCCAGAGAGATGGCGTTGCTGAAGCGTGTCGACCTGTCCAGATTGGCGTTCCTCATCATCCAGTATTCCGACAACGACTACATCGAGAACAAAGGATTTGCGCACTTCAACCGCAAGCTGCCTATCCTCTCTGAAGCCGAGTACGAGCAGTTCGTGTCAGATCATATGTGGCGGACAGAGTACTATTTTGGCAAGCGCACCTTTTGGCTGATCGGGCGGGTAGTGCGTGGGTTGAGGGAGGCGATGTCTAGGCGCGCACCCAGCCTCCGGCGGCGCCGCAACGCGAACGATGAGGCGGCCGCGTTCCTGTATGTGGTGGCCAATTATGGCGTAGCGCTGGGGAACGTCCACATCATTGTGTTCGAAGTGAACGGCCGGGGTGACAACGACGGGGAATTCGTCGGCGCTTTGCGCCGGGCTACGCTCGATGAGGGGGAGCCGGACGTTGTGAGGCGCATACAGATTCTGGATCTGTCGGCCAGGCTGACGCCCGCGTGCTACTTTCTGCTGGACGACCACCTGAACGAGGCGGGGCATCGGGTCATTGCAGAGCAACTGCGCCCCTTGTTGCGCAGCGCGGGGCCACACGGCGCGCAGCGGCCAGACTGAGATCGGAGCGGAACGCCTTCGCGTTCCGACGGACTGAGGCAAGTGGCGGCGGACGGCGAAGGCCTTCCGGTCCCCTTGGATTGCGGACGAAGCCCGCTTTGTGCGGCGTCATTTCCTGCGCCGGCCGATGTCCACCGCGTGCTGCTCCGCTTGCTCGGCCTCTTTGCGCCGCCCGGCCAGGCGCAGGGCCTTTGCGAGGTTGTGCCAAGCCGCGCCGAACTGGGGGTCCATCTTGGTCGCGGCTCGAAGCGCTTCGATGGCCTCGTCGGTGCGGCCCGACCATGCGAATGCGATGCCCATGCACATCCAAGCGTCTGCGTCATCCTGTTTCAAGTTGATGAGCCGGCGGCTCGTCGCGATGGCTTCTGGCAGGAACCCCAGGCGCAAGTAGTAGTTGGCCATCGCCAGGGTCGCATTGCGCCGTCCTGACGCTGCGCGGCACTCCGCTTCGTACTGTCGTATCGCGCGGTACCGAGCCCCCGATTTCTCGAGGAGCCGGGCAAGAGTGTTGCGTGCGGTGGTGGAATTGGGGTATTCGCGGACGGTTGCCGGCCAGAGCACGGAGTCGGCTGACCAGCGTGCATGATCCGCGAGCGACGCGAACGCGAGCACCAGTACGAGCGCAGGCGCGGGCCAACTTCTGCGCGCTTGGCTGCACGCCGCGGCGACGAGCGCACACCACCCCACCATGGCCGTGTACATGAACCGAGAGTCCGGCGTCCGAGGCATGGGCACGAGATTGGACACGGGCAGGAGCGTCACCGCGACCCACGCGAGCGCCCACGCGGCGGTTTTGTTGCGCCGGGCCCAGAGCAGCCAGGCGATCACGCCGGCCGCCAGCAGCCCCGCGGCCTGCATCGCGGTGGTCCATCGGTATACGGCCGGCAACGCCCAAGCCGGGCCGGGGTGGATGCGCCAGGGCAGGACGAACCACCCGGCGTAGCAGAGCAACGTTCGGGCCACTGACACGTCGGGCGACCTCTTGGCGCCGAGAATGGCGTCTGTCACAATGCCGGGGAACGCCCACACGCGGATCACAACGAATACAACTAGAACGGCGCCATAAGCGGCGTACGCCCACCGCTGCTTCCAGGCGCGCCTCCCCATCAAGGCGACGTCACAGGCCACCGCGAGCACCGGGAACACGACGCCGGTGTCCTTGGACATCATGGCCGCGAGGAAGCAGAGCGACGCCCACACGGACCGCTTCACTTGGGAACGTCCGGCCATGTGGCAGAGCATGGCCGCCAGGAGCCAGATCGTCACCAGCGTGTCGGCCCGGCCATTGACGTTGCACACGGGCCGCTGGGCGATGGGATGCACGGCGAACAACGCGGCCGCGATGAAGGCCAGGCTCGGCCGCGCGGCTACGCGTCGCAGCAGCATAAACACCAGCATGGCCGCGATGCCGTGCTGGATCACGTTCGATAGATGCCATCCCGCGGCGCGGTTGCCCCAGAGCGTGAGGTCGATCAAGTAGGTGATCGTGCGTACGGGCCGGTAGCTCACCTCATGGGAAAACTCGAAGTAGCGCGGCCCCACGAGATGGCGCAGGTTCGGCCACGGCAAGAAGCCCCCCACATCCTCGATGTCGAGCCGCGTATCGTACACGAACTCCGACTCGACCGTGTGGCCGTAGCTCAGAACCGCGAGCATCAGCACGATCCAGACGGGGAGTCTCGAACGCCGATGGTCGCGAGCGACTGTGCTTGCCGCGTGCATGGGCGGCATTATATCGGCTGGCCACAGACGTGTCGAGGATCGGAGTCGTGCAGCCGAGCCTTGCGGCGCCACGCAGACTGTGGTTCAATAATTCCTCTCGCGCTGGGCCGTGGCAGGCCGCCAGGCGCAGGCCTCGAAGCCACCCAGGTAAGGACTCTCAGGCGTGCCGCCATGGACAAGGTTTCCGTCTCCATCGTCACGCCCGTGTACCAGGGGGCGAGCTACCTGCCTGAACTGGTGAGCGAACTGGCGCGCGTGCGGTCGGAGTGGGAGGCCAGCGGGCTGCCGCTGGAGCTGGCGGAAGCGATCTTCGTGGACGACGACTCGATCGACGCGTCACGGGACGTGCTCGAGCAGTGCCAGCGCGAGCATTCATGGGTGAAGGTCCGCCATCTTTCCAGGAACTTCGGCCAACACTCCGCGACCGCGGCCGGGATCATGGAGACCACCGGCGACTGGGTCGCTACGATCGACGAAGACCTCCAGCACCACCCGCAGTATTTGATCCGTCTGCTCGCGGAAGCCGTCGCCCATGGCTACGACGTGGTGTACGCCAATCCCGAGGGCTCGGTCCACGGATCGGCGTTCAGGGACCTGTCGTCGAGAGCGTTCAAGAAGCTCCTGGCCAGACTCAGCGGCAACCCGTACGTGGAGTGGTTCAGCAGCTTCCGGATGATGCGGGGCGAGACCGCGAGGGCCGCCGCGTCGGTGGCGATGCACAGCACCTACTTCGACGTCACGCTATGCTGGTTCACGCAGCGGATCGGCCGCTGCATCGTGCCGATGGAGGACAGGCGCAACGCGGCGGGCGGGGTGAGCGGATACGACCTGCGGTCGCTGCTCGACCACGCGCGGCGTCTGCTGATCTCATCTGAGATCAAGGTGCTTCGGCTGGCGACGCTCGTGGGCGGCGCCACGCTCATCGTGAGCCTCCTCGCCTGGGTCGTCACCTTCGGGCGCAAGCTGATCTTCCACCAGTCCATTCCCGTGAAGGGGTGGACCTCCCTCATCCTCGTCACCCTTTTTTTCGGCGGAGTCGGATGCCTGTTGCTGGGCATCATTGCCGAGTACCTGTCGGTGCTCGTGTTGCGCGCGCAGGGCCGGCCCGCATTCCTCTCCGTGGACCGGAGCAAGGACCGTCTGCTAGAATCGCTCGGGGACTCCCGCGGTGGGGCACATTGAGTTTGGGGCCGCGAGCGGGTAGCCTCTCGTGGTATGGTTCACCGGACGCCACACGCTCCTTGCCCCGCGCTCGCACAGCGCGTCTGGGCGAGCGGCCGCCACATGGCCGTTGCCACCGTGTTCGTGGGGGCGTATTTGGCCGCGGTCTCATGCGTGCCGGAGTACCTGCTCACCGACGCCCGGAGCGTGCGCGCGTGGAGGCCTAAGGCGGACTACGAGGGGATTCGGTTCCTCGTGGACTACTGGGACCTCGATGAGCACTTGCAGCGGGGCTCGTGGGTTCGCTTTGGGTGCGCGCCCTACCGGGACGTCAAGTCCGAGTACCCTCAGGTCGCGACGTACGCCTTTGGTGTGCCGCATCTGTTGGGCGCCAGCCGAGACAGCAGACGCTTCGTCTACTCGGCCATGATGCTGGCGGCCATGCTCGGGCTGTTGGCGGCCACCCGAGCGTTGCTCGCGAGGTTGGGCAAGCCGCGTGCGCGGCTGCTCCTGCTCTGCCTCCCTTCGGCGCTATACTTCGCGGCCAACCGGTACGACGTTCTGGTGGCCGCGTTGGTCGCGGCCAGTCTGTTGCTGCTGTTCGACGGCCGGGGCTGCTGGGCTCTGGCCGTGCTGGGCCTCGCGGTGCTAACCAAATGGTACCCAGCCGTACTCGCGCCTCTTTACCTCGCGCACCTGTACACTCGCCGCGGCCGTGTGCCGTGGCGCGAGGCTGCGGCCGGCGCCGGGGTGATCGCCGCCCTCATGCTCCACACGCTGTGGTGGGCAGGCTGGGAGGGCATGCTCGCTCCCTACAAAGCGCAGTTCGGGATCGGCGCCAACGCGGAGAGCCTGTACGGCCTGCTCCGAACCTGCGGCCTCTCTGGACCCGCCTGGAAATGGCCCTTCACCGCGCTCCAGTTCTCCGTTCTGCTCGTCGCGTTCCTGGTGCGAGTCCGCACGCGAGGCCAGCTCCTGGACGCGATGGCTTTCGCGGTGATGGCGTTCCTGTCATTCAGCATCCGCCACTCGCCGCAATGGATCCTTTGGATCTCGCCTCTTCTTGTGCTCACGGCGCGTGGCCGAGCGGATATTGCTATCGTGGTCGTGTACGATCTGCTCACGTACCTCTACTTCCCGTTGGGCTACGACCTCTACGAGGGCACACGGGCGTGGACGGCCATCCTGGTCGTGCATGCGTGTTTTCGCGTTTTCCTGCTCGCGAGGCTTGGCGGGAGAGTGGCGTGGGCCTGGCAAAGTCCACGCGATGAACCCCAAGCGGCAGAGGCCTGACGCTCATCATGCACACCGCAGCACCATCGGCGTCCCATGCCGCCCTGCCCCAAGCCGGGCGCTGCACGGCCCTGGCCCTAGGGCTCGCGGTGATCTACTGGGCCATCATAGCGCTCACACCTGAGCGGGTGCTGACTGGCCTCGGCCGTGTGAGCGCCCTGAGGCTGAAGCCCGACTACTCTGGCGTGCGCCTGATCCAAGACGACTTCGACCGGCGCCTCTACATCCAGTACGGCGCGTGGCTGCGCTACCGGCGCGTGCCGTATCTGGAGATCAAGTCGGAGTACCCGCAGGTCGCCACGTATCTGTTCGGCCTGCCCCATCTCGTGGCCACGCACCCACGCGCGAAGCGGCTGGCCTTCTCGGCCATGGCGCTGTGCTTCTGGCTTGCGCTGGTCGCCGCTACGAGTGCGTCGCTCGCCGCGCTCGGCAAGCCGCGGGCGTGGGTGTTGGCGCTGTGCTTGCCCGCGAGCCTCTACTTCGCCGCCAACCGCTTCGACGTCATGGCGGCGGCATTCGTCTCGTTCGGCATGCTGTTGCTGGTCCATACGCGCCCCTGCGCGGCCATGATGTTCCTCGCGTTTGCGGTGTTGACCAAGTGGTACCCGGCGGTGCTGGCTCCGCTGATGCTGAGGCATTGGTGGGTGCGCCGAGGCCGGCTCCCCTGGGCCGAGGCCGCGACGGGCGCAGGCGTGCTAGCGCTGTTCATGGGCCAAACGCTTCTGTGGGCTGGAGTCGACGGGCTGCTCATGCCGTATCGGATCCAGCTTGCCGCGGATGGCAATGCCGAGAGCTTCTACAGCCTCTTGCGCACGTTTGGGCTCGGCGCGGCCGCCTGGAAGCCGGGCTTCCTCGCGCTCCAATTCTCGGCCTTCGCCCTCCCCGCGTTCGCACGCTTGGAGACGCGGCAACAGCTCCTCGACGCGGGCGCGCTCGCGGTCATGATCTTCATGTGCTTCGCCAACTTCTACTCGCCTCAGTGGCTCCTCTGGGTCGCGCCGCTGCTGGTCTTGGGCGCGCGAGCGAGGGCGGACATCCTCGTCGTCGCGGCGTTCGACCTGCTCACGTATATTTACTTCCCGCTGGCGTACGACCTATATGGCGACACGCCCGTGTTTACGGGCGTGCTGGTGGCGCACGCGGCGTTCCGGGTGTTCGTATTGGTGCGGCTGGCGGGCCGCGTGGAGTGGGCGCTGCCGTGGCGCCGGGCGAACGCGCTTGAAGACGCGAGGGGTGCGGAGTAGAATAGAGGGTCGCACACGCTAAGTCACAAACCTGGAGAACGGCGCATGGCCTACGGCGTCATCATGGCCGGCGGCTCGGGCACTCGATTCTGGCCCAAGAGCCGCCGCCGATTGCCCAAACAATTGATGAAGCTGGCTGGCGACAAGACCATGCTCCAGCTTGCGGCTGACCGGCTCCGAGGCGTCGTGGCGCCCGAGGATCTGTACGTCATCACGAGCGCCGACCTCGCCGCCGAGGCGTGGGCGCAGTTGCCCGCGGTGCCGCCCGAGAACGTCATCGGCGAACCCATGGGCCGCGACACCGCGGCCTGCATCGGCCTCGGCGCGTTGCTCGTGCGCCAGCGCGACCCGGACGCGGTCATGGTCGTGACCACCGCGGACCATCTGATCCAAGCAGCGGACCAGTTCCGGTGCAATCTGGAGGCCGCGGTCGAGGTCGCGCGAGAGCCCGGCGTGTCGGTCACGTTCGGCATCAAGCCGACCGAACCGGCCACGACGTATGGCTACGTCCAGCGGGGCGAATTGCGCTGCGAGATGGCCGGGCTCGACAGGCCGGTGCGCGTGTACAATGTGAAGGAGTTCCGCGAGAAGCCTTGCCGCGACCTCGCCCAGCAGTATATGGACTCAGGGGAGTTCTACTGGAACAGCGGCATGTTTGTGTGGCGCGCGGATACGATCTTAGGCAACCTAGAGGCGGCCACGCCGGGCCTCCACCGCGCACTGGCCACACTCGAACCCAAGCTTGGAACGCCCTGGCAGGACGCGGCCATCGCCGAGGCCTACGCCGGATTGGACAGGGTCTCCATCGACTACGCGGTCATGGAATCGGCCGCGAACGTATGCGTGATCGAGGCCACGTTCGACTGGGACGACCTGGGCTCGTGGCTGGCGCTGGAGCGCCTGCACGAGCAGGACGCGGACGGCAACACGCTCCTGGCCGACGTGCACGTGGGCGTGGACACGCACAACTGCGTGCTGTCCTCCGAGCCCGGGCACGTGCTGGCCACCGTAGGCGTGGACGACCTTGTGATCGTCCACACGCCGGACGCAACGCTGGTGTGCGCCAAGGACCGGGTCGACGACATCAAGAAGATCGTGCAGGAACTCGAGGCTGGCGGCAGCCAACTCGGGCAGTATCTGTGACGCCTCGGCCGTGCGCCGCGCGCGGGTGAGACGTTTCTTTCCTGCGAGGTCTGGTCATGGACGGTCCCAATGGCTCTGAAAAGAAACGTTTGCAGGGCCGGGCGTTTGTGAAGTACCGTGCGGACGCCGGCTTGCTATCGTTCATGAAGAAGTGGTCCCCACGGCTGCCCGTGCGGTCGGTGGACAATGAAGGCTTGGAGTTTCGCTCCATCGAGACCCTTGAGGTCGACGACCGTATCGTGCTGTCGTTGTGGTCCCAATCGCATCCCACGCCGGCCCGTGTCACAGCCCAAGTGTCGCAGGTCGTGGCCGAGACGCGGATCGGCGAGCAAACGTACGCGTTTCGCATTGGCGTCAAGTTTGTCGAGTTGTCGAGCGAGGCTTGGAATATCATCAGCCGGCTGTCGCCGTGACCGCGGCGAACGGCTGGCGTCTGCGTCCAATCATGCGCCTGGTCCGTGCAGTCGGGCGCGTGGTCGTTTGTGATTGCACCAACTGAGGGAGTTTATGGCATCTTTTTTCTCCAAGCTTTTCGGCGGCAAGTCGGGATTGAGCCGGTATGAGCTGATCGATCAGATCGCACGCGGCGGGTTCTCCGTCGTGCATCGGGCCAAGGACAAAGAGACGGGCAAGATCGTTGCGGTCAAGATCCTCAATATTGACGCGATGGAGGTGGCCGAACGCCTTCAGAAGGCGTACCACAAATGGGAGGGCGAGATCGCACAGGGGCTCAAGCACCACAACATCGTTGAGACGTTCGACTACGGGTTCGACAAGAACCAGCACTACATCGCGATGGAGTACGTGGACGGGCCGCACCTGAAGTATCTCATCACGACACAGGATCCGATCTGGCGCGACAACCGCATCCAGATCGTGCTCCAAATGGGAGCGGGGCTGACGCACATTCACGAGCATAACCTGATCCACCGCGACTTCTGCCCCAAGAATATTCTGGTCAAGAGCGATGGCACGCCGAAGCTCATTGACTTCGGCCTGTGCATCCCTCGCAAGCGCAAGAAGCGCTGGAAGTGGGACCGCTCAGGCACGCCAAGCTACATGGCGCCCGAGCAAATCCGCGGGCAGGCCATGGACTCCCGCGGCGATATCTACGCGTTTGGCGTGAGCATGTATGAGGTGCTCGTGGGCAAGCGCCCGTTCCGGGAAAGCTCCACTCGCGAAGGCAAGATGCAGCCGCACCTGAACATCGACCCCGCGCCGCCTAGCACGCACGATCCCAGCATCTGCCCCGAAGTGGACAAAGTCTGCTTGAGAGCCATGGCCAAGAACCGGGACCAACGCTACCAAACCATGGACCAACTGCTCTCGGAGTTCCGAACAGCAGTGGCGACGATGAAGGGCCAGGAGGGCTGGTAGTGGCTCGCACGATTTGGTATACACGTCTGTCCGTACCCCGGAGCCGGCGATCCCTCGTGGGGCGCGGCAGGGGGGCGGCACTGGCAGAAGAGAGGAGCTAGCCCCCCATGGGCGTGCAAGTCTATGGCAAGCTAACCGTCATCGCGGGACCCGACCGGGGCAAGGAGATGGAGTTCCCTAGCGGCAAGAAGATCGTGATCGGCCGCGATCCTGGCTGCCACATCCAACTCGCCGACGCCGAGATCTCCAGGCTCCACTGCGAAATCAACCACGAAGAAGACGGGTTCTACGTCACCGACCTCAACAGCCGCAACGGCACCCTCGTGGGCGACGAGCGCATCACCAAGGCGAAGCTCCACGACGGCTTCATTATCGAATTGGGCGTGACCCGGCTCGAGTTCCGCACCCGCGTGCAGCGCGAGGCCAGGGTCTCGGAGAAGTTCCACGAGCCCGCGGTTGCCGCCATTCGACGCCCCTCGGCCAAGCTCGGCGCCACAAAGCCCACGCAGGCCAAACCCGTCGAGGCAGAGAAGGATCCCTTCGAGGGCCGCATCCTGGGCGACTTCAAGATCATCTCACGGCTGGGAGGCAGCGACAGCACGTACGTCTACAAGGCCATCCAGCAGTCCAAGAACCGCCTCGTCGCGCTCAAGGTTCTGCCGCCGGAGATGGCCATCAACAAGTCCGCGATGAAACGCTTCGTGCGCGGGGCCAAGTCTGGCAGCCAGCTCCGGCACCCCAACATCGTGCGCATCCTCGGCGGCGGCATGTCCGAGGGCGTGTATTACATCTGGATGGAATACGTGGAGGGCCAGAGCCTGCGCGCGCTCATGGAGGCCGCGGGGCCGCGAGGCCGGATGGACGCACGCACCACGCTCAATATCGCTATCCAGATCTGCGAAGCCCTCGTCGTGGCCCACGAAAAACGCATCGTTCATCGCAACATCAAGCCGGGCAACATCCTCATCAGCAAGGACGGCGTGGCCAAGCTTGGCGACCTCGGCCTCGCCAAAACCGTGGAGGAGCAAGGCGGCAGCGACATCACCGACCCCGGCACCATCCTCGGCACGCTCAACTATATGTCTCCGGAGCAGATCCAAGACGCGGGAGTCGTCGACCACCGGTCGGACATTTACTCGCTGGGCGCAAGCATGTACACCATGGTCACCGGCGTCGAGCCGTTCGCCGCCCCCACCACGCTCGACATCATCATCCACATCCAAAAGACGCAGGTCGAGCCAGTGGCGAAGTACAACCCCGACCTGCCGGAGGAGATCGGGGCCATAATCCACAAGGCCATGGCCAAGGACCCAAACGACCGCCAGCAGTCGCCGCAGGAACTCCTCGATGCGCTGCGCCAGGCGCGGCAAGCGCTGGGGAAGTAGCAGGACACAATCGATGGGGGCACGGGTCTGGGAGCGATGCGCTCCACGCGCACCAACCGCCCTGAAGACGAGTCGCCAATGGCGAATGCCCCCCGCACCTCTCGCACCGTGATCCTCGCGCTCTTCCTGGTGTCAGGCGCGTGCGGGCTCGTGTACGAAGTGCTCTGGGTGCGGCAGCTCTCACTCGTCTTCGGGGCCACCGTCTTCGCCGTCAGCGCGGTGCTCGCCGCGTTCATGGCCGGCATGGCCATCGGGAGCTGGGCCATCGGCCGGGCCGCGGACCGGTGGCCCACGCGCGGCCTAGCGATCTACGGCGTGCTCCAGTTGGGCATCGGCCTCTACGCGCTCGCGGTGCCGCACCTGATCCCCGCGTTCACCCCCCTCTACATCTGGGCGCGCGGCGAACTCGGGCTCAGCTTCGCGTCGCTCACGGCCCTCAAGCTCGCGGCCACGTTCCTCGTCCTTCTGCCCGCCACGGTGCTCATGGGAGGCACGCTCCCCCCGCTCGTGCGCTACGTCACGGCCACGCGCGACGAACTCGGCCGCCGCGTGGCCGCGCTTTACGGCGCCAACACGCTCGGCGCGGTCGTGGGGTGCGTGGGCGCCGCGTTCGTGCTCGTGTCCTGGCTGGGCGTGCGGAGCACGCTGCACCTCGCGGCCGTGCTGAATGCCACGGCCGGCCTCCTCGCACTCGCCCTGTCCAGAGCCGCGCCGGCGGAGCAAGAGGTGGCGAGCCAGGGCGACTCGGCCGTCGAGCAGAGCCGGCCCGTCGTGCTGTGGCTGTACGCACTCGGCGGATTCTGCGCGCTCGGCTACGAAGCGCTCTGGACGCGCATGCTCGCGCACGTGGTGGGCACGAACGTGCAGGCCTTCGCGCTCATGCTCACCGCGTTTCTGCTGGGCATTGCAGTCGGCAGCCTGCTCGTGTCATTCGTGCGGCCCCTCATGAAGCGGCCGCTGCTCGCGCTCGCCGCCATCGAGGTGCTCGTGGGCTGCGCGGCGCTGCTGTCGATCCCGGCGTTTGTGTCACTGCCGAGCGTCGACGCCCAAGCCTCCATATGGGTTGGGCTCGCGCAGGCGCTCGCGGTCATGCTGGCGCCGGCCACGCTCATGGGAGCGGCGTTCCCCATCGCCGCGCGGGCGTACAACCCCTCCCTGCAACACGCGGGCGCCGGCGTCGGCAGGCTCTACGCGGCCAACACACTCGGCGCGGTGCTCGGCTCCGTCGTTGCGGGCTTCGTGCTCGTGCCTCTGGTGGGCGCCCAAGCCGGCGTGTTTGCGCTCGCGCTGCTGAACGCGGCCGTAGGCCTCGGCTTGGCCGCGGCCGCTTGGCGGCCGCACCGCGGCGCTGCCGCGTCGATTGCGGGGATCGGACTCGCGGCCGTGGCCGCGTGCGCGCTCGTGGCCGCGCCGCTGCTCGGCCGGCCCCTCATCGACCTCCGCCGGCCGCCGGAGGACTACGACACGCTCTACTACAGCGAAGGCATCTCGAGTTCCATCGCGGTGCTCCGCAGCCGCCTCTCACCCACGGCCAAGGAACTCGACGTGAATGGCGTGCCCGTCGCGGTGACACACTATGAAGACTTCAAGATCCAGAAGCTGCTCGTGCACCTGCCGCTGCTCCTGCACCCCGAGCCCAAGCAGACGCTGCTCATCGGCTTCGGCACCGGCAGCACCGCGTACGGCGCCACGCTCCACGGCGGCCACGTCACCTGCGTGGAACTCGAAGCCGGCCAATGCGGCGCGGCGAAATTCTTCCGCGAACTCAACCACGGCGTCGAGCGGCATCCCCGCTTTTCGCTCTACGTCGACGACGGCCGCAACTGGCTGCTCACCGTGCCGCGGCGCTACGACGTGATCGCCCGGGACACGCTCCAGCCCAAGCAGTGCCAGGACCTCTTCACCCGCGAGTTCTATCAGCTCTGCCGCAACCGCCTTGAACCCGGCGGCATGCTCTCGGCCATCTTGCCCATCGACCTCTGCCCTGACGAGGCATACTTCAAGGACCTCATTCGCACGTTCCAGAGCGTGTTCCCCCATACGTCGCTGTGGTACGTGGGTCCGCAGCTCGCGTTGCTCGTCGGCGGCACTGAGCCGCTGCGCATCGACTGGCCGCTCTGGCGGAAGCGCTACCAAAACCCGGCGCTCGTGGCCGATTTGAAGTTGGTGGACTTGCAGGACCCCGCGGCCATGGCGTCGTACTTGCTCATGGCCGGCGACACGTTGCGGTCGTACACCGGCGAAGGCCCGGTCGTGACGGACGATAAGCCGCTCGGCTTCTGGCGCACGCGCGAGAGGCTTTCCCGGCGCGAGGCCAAGCGTATTGCCGACCACTTCATCGAGCGCAAGGTATCGGCTGCCGCGTACATTGCAGGCCTGGACGATCCCGCGCGGCTGGCGCGGGCCGAGCGCGTGGCGAAGCTCGTCATCGCCGCGCGCACACTCGCCGCGCTCGGAGAGTGGCCGGCCGCCGCGAAGAAGTTCGAAGCGGCCTTGGCCATCTCGCCCGACGACGCGAACGCGAAGCGCGGCTGCTCCAGGGCCTACAACAAGCTCGCAAATGAGCAATACGAGAAGGGCTACACTGCCCGCGCGGAGCGCCTCCTTCGCGACGCGATCCGCCTGGACCCCACCTTCGTGCAAGCGCATCTCGGCCTGGCGCGGTGCCTGGAGAGGCAAGGGCTCCACGAGTCGGCGCGGGAGGCATACGAACGGGCGGCCGCGCTCTGCCCCGCGCTGCGGGAGAGTGAATAAGCCTCCGGAACCCCGCGGCCGCGCCCCCCATGTTGACGCCCTCGATGGCTCCGAGTACACTCCCCGGTCAGGAGCCAGCCATGCCCTCCCTTCCCCCCGCCGCCAGCGTTCGCACCACTATTCTCACGGGAGGACAGTTTGATGCCCGATGCGTACGAACAGGCCTACCGGCAATCGTTGGAGGACCCCAATCGCTTCTGGGGTGAAGCCGCCGAAGACATCCACTGGTACGAGAAGTGGGACAAGGTCCTGGACGACTCGGCCGCGCCCATGTATCGCTGGTTCACCGGCGGCGTGGTCAATAGCTGCTACAACGCGCTCGACCGGCACGTGGACCACGGCCGCGGCGGCCAGCCCGCGCTGATCTACGACAGCCCGCTCACCGGGGCCATCAAAACCTACACCTATCGAGAGCTACAGGCCGAGGTGGCGCGCTTTGCCGGCGTGCTGGCCGGCCAAGGCGTGCACAAGGGCGACCGGGTCATCATCTACATGCCCATGGCGCCCGAGGCGGCCATCGCCATGCTCGCCTGCGCGCGCATCGGCGCGGTCCATTCGGTCGTGTTCGGCGGGTTCGCGGCCCGCGAACTCGCAACCCGCATCGACGACGCGAAGCCCAAGCTCATCGTGTCCGCGTCGTGCGGCATCGAGCCCACCCGCGTCGTGCCCTACAAGGCCCTGCTCGACGAGGCCATCGAGATCGCCGCGGCCAAGCCGGAGCGCTGCATCATCCTCCAGCGCCCGCAGGAGCTGGCCCCACTCCTCGCCGGCCGCGACTTCGATTGGGCAGAACTCATGGCGGACGCGGAGCCCGTGGGCTGTGTGCCCGTGGCCGCGACCGATCCCCTCTACATCCTCTACACGTCCGGGACGACCGGTGTGCCCAAGGGCGTGGTGCGCGACAACGGCGGCCACCTCGTCGCGCTCAAGTGGAGCATGGAGCACGTGTACGGCGTCGACGAGGGCGACGTGTACTGGGCCGCGTCGGACGTGGGGTGGGTCGTGGGCCACTCCTACATTGTGTACGGGCCGCTGTTCGCGGGCTGCACCACAATCCTCTACGAAGGCAAGCCGGTGGGCACGCCCGACCCCGGCGCATTCTGGCGCGTCATCTCCCAACACAACGTGAAGGCCATGTTCACCGCGCCAACCGCGTTCCGGGCCATCAAGCGTGAAGATCCCAACGGCGACTGCATCCGCGGCTACGACCTAAGCGGCTTCGAGACGCTCTTCCTCGCCGGCGAGCGGTGCGACCCGGACACGCTGCTGTGGGCCCAGGAGAAGCTCGGCGTGCCGGTCGTGGACCACTGGTGGCAGACCGAGACCGGCTGGGCCATCGGCGCCAACTGTGTCGGGCTTGGCATGTTCCCGGTCAAACCCGGCTCCTGCACCAAGCCTGTGCCAGGGTACGACGTGCGCGTGCTCGATATGGACGGGCAGGAGGTGGGCGCAAACAAGATTGGGAGCATCGCTGTGAAGCTCCCACTCCCGCCCGGGTGCCTGCCCACGCTCTGGAACAACGACGACGGCTTCCGCGACTCCTACCTCAGCCGCTACCCTGGCTACTACCTGACCGCGGACGCGGGGTTCAAGGACGACGAGGGCTACC
This sequence comes from Planctomycetota bacterium, assembly GCA_024278415.1. The sequence continues at coordinate 54,721 of JAJRTI010000488.1, forward strand.
TCTCCATCATGAGCCGCACCGACGACATCATCAACGTGGCCGGCCACCGTCTCTCGACCGGCGGCATGGAGGAAGTGTTGGCCGAGCACCCTGACGTGGCCGAGTGCGCAGTCGTGGGTGTTGCGGACGAGTTGAAGGGGCAGATACCGGTCGGCTTCATCGTGCTCAAGGCCGGCGTGGAGCGCGACCACGACGAGATCGTGCGGGAACTCGTGCAGATGATGCGAGAGCGGATGGGGCCGGTCGCGTCGTTCAAGACCGCGACCGTGGTGGCCCGCCTCCCCAAGACGCGCTCGGGCAAGATCCTGCGCGGCACGATCAAGAAGATCGCGGACGGAGAGGAGTACCGCCTGCCGGCGACGATCGACGACCCGGCGATCCTGGGCGAAATCGAGGAAGCGCTCGCCCGGTTGGGCTATCCGCCGGGATAGCTGTTGCTGGCGGGATCGGCATGAACTGCTACCACTACATCGGAGAGGGCTTCGGCGATCCGCGGCGAGACACGCCTTTCCGCACGATGCCGGTCTCATGGCGAGGGACGCTACAGCCGTACGCCGGCAGACTCCGTCGCTTGTACGACGGCAAGAAGGTGGTGCAGGCCTACGGCTACGTCGACGAGCATGTCCCGGTTGAGGAGTGAGCCGTCTTTGTGGTGTGGGAGCGGCTGCAGACATGGTGTGTCGGTCGAATCGCGTATTGCGCCCCTGGATTGTTCGACTGCCAGGCGTAGCAAAGCTGCTTCCCCTCTTGGCTATGCGCGACGGGAATCGTCCTGTCGTCGAGCGCGGTACCGGCGCATGGCCCTTCGAGATATGGATACCGCAAGAAGCCCGACGAGTACTGCCAGTGCGAGGTGAAGCTTGTAGTGAATCCACCTGGGGTATGTGTAGCGTTTCTCCCGCGCTCTGGCGATCACTCGGTGCAACCGGCTGTACCCTGCGTGCTTCAACTCAGGCGTATCCACCACGATATCAAACTCCCGGCCCGACTTTACCAACTCCTCCATCTTCATCGCAGCACAACGCAGTATGGCATAGTACGGAACGCCATCAGCAGTTTGGCCGTCCTTCAGGCTGAACATGGTCCTGTGCCAGAGGTCCGCGATTCGCGATTTGTCCCAATCGGAGATGGAGAAGGTAAAACCGTATGGCAGCACGATGGCGTCTTCAACAGCGTTGATGAGAACGCGTCTGTCGCGGCGTGGATGCTCACGGGCGTAGGTGCTGAGTTCGCGAGCAAGTGCGATCTGCTCCTCGAACGGCAAGTGGTTGTCCCGGTCGCTGGTCCAGAACCAGATGTATTTGGCTCCCCGGTCGTAGGCCATTCTCATGCCAAGTGCCGCTATGTCAGGATCAGCCTGCCCGTAGATCGACATCCCCCAGTCCTTGCGGAATACCCGGGCAGCACCCCTCAAGAAGGCGTAGTAGAAGCGGAACATCGTCTCGGGTGTTCTGGGAAGCCGCGTCCGGAACGTCGCGTTCAGCAGATCGACCACTTCAGGATGCTGATACCTGCCTTCGTGGATGAAGCCTGGCACCGGCGCACGCAACTGGTAGCAGGCTGTGTCGTAGAACTCCTCCCAGATGGGAATTGGCGGTTGTGACAACTCAATCCCACGGAGATCGATGCCTGCTTCCGCCAACCTCCTCATGAGACTTGGCTGTCGGCCTTCCCGCTTGCGCTGGAGTACGTCCAGCGTGCGCTTCTCTTGGACCTGGCCCATGGTTCTGAGATCCCGCGCAAGCCTAACGTGAGATGAGTCTCGCCACAGCAACCAGGCTGGTTCGTCAATGAAGTCCTCGACGCCGAGGAAGCCGGGATGGAAGAGGATCTCTGGGAACATCACGAAGGGCTCTGTTGAGAAGCGCTGGAGATCGAAGAACACTGGCTTGTCGTAGAGTAACGCTTCAGCCAAGTGCCATAGCATGGGCCCAAAGGTGCCGCGAAAAAACACGCGAATATTGCGCCAAAAGGCCTGGTACTTTTGAAAAAGATGTGTACAATAGGGCGGCGTGAAAGCACGCAACGACGACATTCTCCAAGGCCTCCAGCAGAGCCCTCTCACGCGAGAAGACGCGCT
>JAJRTI010000489.1 GCA_024278415.1 Planctomycetota bacterium
CAGCGGGGGTTCTTGTTCTTGCCGTACGTCGCGCTGTTCTCATCGCCCTTGCCATCGACCTGCGCGGTGATGCCTTTGTCGTCGACGTACGTGGCAGGCAACTTGTAGTGCGCGCGGCTGTACAGGCCGCCGGCCGGCCCATTCACGCGAATCGACACGTCGATGCGGTCGGGGTAGAACGCGTAGGTCTTCTCATATTCGACGCCGGCCTTGAGCTTCTTCTTCACGACCACCACGGTGCGCACCGGTCCCACGTGCGCGGCCTGGAAGCGCTCGACGGTCGAGTCTTCTTCGCGGCCCCAGCCGGTCTCGCGGGACGACAGGACCAGGTTGCGCAGGAAGTCGGGGCCGGTCTTGCCCCGCGCCCTTGGCGCAAGCTAAGTGAGCACGCCGTTGCTGAAACGCGCCACGTAGCCGCGAGCCGTGACCGTCGCGGTGTCCGCGCGCCAAGCACTGCTGCGCACAGGCAGCAGCGACGGCTTGCCCGTGCGCAGGAGGACGCAGAAGCGCCGCTGCGTATTGGCCGGCGTGCGGCCGGGCATGATCCAGCACAACTCGCCCTTGAGCCGATCCGTCGCGTCGAACTGCGACGGCACGAGGGCCTTGATCTTGCCGCCGGCGTCGCACTCGGCCACGCGCAGCGCGTCGCGATCAAGCGGCCCTCGCAGGCCGAGCTTGCCCAGGATGGGGCTGAAGTCGATGGGCATGACCACGACCGCGTCCTGTCGCTCCACCGGCCCCGCGTCCGCGACGAGGTTCACGCGCGCCGGCCAGTGCGACCAGTTCGGTTTCACGTGGATCGCCGTGGTCTTCACGTTGTTGCGCGGGCACAGGTCCGCCGCGTCGCCGTCGAGTTTGGCCACGAACAACAGCGTGCGGTCGCCATCGAGACGCTCCGTGGGCACACCGATGCGCAGGGCCTGCGAACTGTTCGGGCCCAGCGCGACCTGGCTCGACGCCAGGAGCATCGGCTTTTCCGCCTGGTCTGCATAGACCTCGACCCTGCCCTCAGCAGGCGCGAAGCCCAAGTTGCGAACGTTGACCTCGAACGGCAGTCCCGCGCCCTGCTCCACAACAGCCGAGGCGCCGTTGGCCAACCTCGTCGAGCCGATGGCGAGGTCGGGCGCGCGCGTGGCGTCGCCGCACAGGGCCTCCAGCCGCGTCGGCCGCAGGAACGGGCCGACCTTGAGCGCGCCGTCCTGCACGCGGTGGCGCGCCGCGCGCACGCGCTCGCCCTGCTCATCCAGTTCGTAGACGCGCGTGGTGGGGAACTGCCACCGTTCGGCCACCTTCTCTGGGCGCAGCCGGATCGCGTGCGCACGCCGGCCGGCCTGGATGAGGATCCGCCCCTCTCCCGCGGCCCTCATGGACACCGCCACGCCGCCGGCGTCCTAGCGCCAATACCCTGGCGTCTGGATCGTGGTCACCGGCTCGCCATCCACGAGTTCGAGCGATTGCTGGACCTTCGGCCCGCGCACGACCCAGCCGTTTTGCGGCAGCAGGTGCGTCTCGCCCTTCACCGTCACCTCTCGCGGCTCCGCGCCGAAGTTCACCACGCACTCCGTGCCGGAGCTGAACACCGTGCGCTGCACCGCGCGGTCGGGCGTGACGAACTCGTGCGACAGCATCTCCTCGCCGGCGATCTGCTCGTGCAGCTTGCACGTGTTGCGGTAGGTCCTGAGGAACACCTCGCGGTCCTTCACCCACGAGCCGCCGGCATTGGCCCAGAGCAGCGGAATGGTGCCGTAGAGCACGTTGAACGCGTCCTTCTTCGGCGTGATCTCCGGCGCGGCGTCCAGCAGCCAGTCCGACGCGTCGCCCCAGTACCAGGTGCTCACGATGCAGTCGTGGAACACGAGTTCCCACAGCGGCACGCGATACTCGTGGCCGATGCCGAGCTTCTCGTATCGCTCGAACGGCGGCAGCTTCCGGCCCCACGGGTTCGTGAACTCCTCGTCCTTCGTCTTGGGGTGCTTGAGGTGGCCGGCCGGCCAGGAGTAGTTGCCTCCGCTCATCATGCCCTCGATGTAGTCCATGTGCGGCACTCCCCACCAGAGGCCGTGCTCGCCGCCCACCACGAGGCCCTGCGACCGCACGTAGCTCTCCAGCGCGACGCCGCACGCGCGCTTTTCCGTGCGCGTCATGGGGTGCTTCGGGTCGAAACACTCGTACAGCCCCTCCGCGGTAGTCACGTCGATGAACCGGCCGAGGTACGGATACTCGCTCAACTCCTTGGGTATGACGCGCCGCGCCGCGGGCACCCACAACGTGGGGCAACGCTTCATGAACTGCGTCTTCTTGTCGAACGTGAGCCACGCGGTCATGCGCTTGCCATTGGCCTTGAGCACCGCGTCGTCGGGCAGGGGCGCGCGGTTCGAAGAGATCTCCTTGTGCTTTTCGTCGAGCGGCAGGATGTCGGTGTAGTTGTCGTAGCGGCTCGTGAGGTAGCCCAGCGCGTTGATCGCGGCCATGTCTTTCGGCTTCGGCCGGCCGTGGATGAGCATCTTGTCCACGCCGGCGGCTTTGGCTTGTTTGGCGAACGCGAGCGACGCGTTGCCCCACACGTCCGGCGCGCCGAAGAGCCGCTTGATGTTGGGATTCTTCTTGGCCTTCTCCGCGAACGTCTTGACCAGCCCCAGCTTCTTCGCGTGCGCGCGGTAGCGCTTCGCGGCCGCGACGTATCCGCCTTTGGCAAAGAAACTGTACCGCATGCGCCGCGGGTAGCGGAACGAACGGAACGACCCCCACCACTCGATGACCGGCGCGAGCGTCTTGCGCGCGGGCATGGCGTACCGGCGCATGCGCATGCCGCAGTCGTCGGACGTCTCGATGAGCAGCATGTACCCGCGGCCGGCCGGGCCGTCCACGATCGCGACCCACGGCATGTCGATGCGGTTGGCCGCCATGAACCACCGAGGGAACGGATCCATGTCGAGCGGGTAGAGATGGCCGTTGCAGTAGTCAGCGATGGCAAGCGCGGCGTCCGGCGTGTCGAGCACCAGCGGCGGAAACGCGACGAAGTACGGAGGGTTGCGCTTGCGGTCGGGCATGTCCACGTCCACGACCAGCTCCGGCGCGTTGTCGGGCACGGTGAACTTGAGCAGGAGCGGCAGCTTCTGCCCGCGCGCGTGGACCACGGTCTCGACCGCGAGGCCCGCAGGGTCGCGGAGCGCGGTCACGTTGCGATACACGTCCGTGTTCGCGGGCTTGGCGGCCGGCGCCACTCCTTGCTCGTCCGCAAGCACGGCTTCCGCGAACGTGTCCGGCGCCGAGTGCTTCCACGTGGCCGGGAAGTAAATCTGGCCTTCGCGGTCGCCCGCGTCCGCGTCGTTGACTCCAATGGCGAAGGGGAAGCGCTGGCCGGGCTTCGGCGCTCCGCGGCCAAACATGGCCCACGGCATCGCGGCCTGCACCAGGTAGCCGTCGCGGCGCGTCGTCAGTTGAATGCGTCCGCCCTTGAGAACGCCATTGGCCGTGCGGAACTGGGGCGCCCCCGGCGCGAGGTCGATGCCGATCTGCTTGCCGCCCACCCAGAGTTCGATGCTGTCGCGCGTCCACCACTGCTCCAGCCCCGCGTCGCCGAAGCGGAGCACATCGTCCGTGACCTCAACGGACACGGTGAGGCCGGCCTCGCCCCACGAGCACCAGACCCGCGCACTACAGTCGGCCGCGCTGTCGACCTTGCGCGCGTCCGCGAGCATGGTGTGGGCGATGACGATGTCCGGCTTGCGCGCGGCCTTGCCGAGCACCCACTCCGCGTCCGGTGGCGGAGCGCCGCGTCGGATGACGACGGTTTGCTTCGCCGCGGCTCGGCCGGCCGGCGGCTGGCGCCACGTGTATCCGCTCGCTTTGTCGAGCACAGACACCGCGCCGCTCGCGGGCTCCACGAGCACGCGAATCCGCGCATTCTCGATGCGCCACTGCGCACCGTCTTGCCGGACGGACGTTGCCGCGGACGCGTGGACGGCGAACGCTAGGAGTGCGATGGTGGTAGTGATGTGTTTCATGGTTCCGTTCTTCTGAAGACAGGGTGCATTCGCCCGCAAGGCGGGCATGAGCTGTTCGGAACCACCGGGCAGGAGCGACGGTAGCACCTCGTCTCTGCCGATGCCGTGTTGCTTAGCCTTGATCCGTGAAGCCGAAGGGGCTTCCGTCCTCAAGGCCAGCGTCCCGTAGGGACGACCGAGAATAGCCCAGCACTTTAGTGCTGGGACGGATGTCGTTTTCGGCAAGTGACCAGTCCCGTAGGGACGACTGAACGTCGCCGAATCGCTCATCTATGGCCGTTTCTCAGCATTCAGCCGTCCCTACGGGACTACGGCCACTTGGGGATCCGCGTTCCCAGCACTGAAGTGCTGGGCAATTTTCACGCGCCCCTACGGGGCGCCAGCTTGCTTAAGTCAGCGCCATTGCCATTGCGCCGTACGGCGGACTTGAGGACGGAATCCCCTTGGGATTCCGGGTCGCATTGTATTTGAAGCGGCTTCGGCGTCACCGCCCAAGGTGCTTGCGCAAATGGTCGATGATCTCGAAGATCTTGATGATGTCGTCGTAGTGGCCGCAATTGTACCAGATGATGCGCGGCCGGCCTGCGGCGCGCCAGAAGGACAGCGTGCAGGCCGGGGGCACGACGCGGTCCCGGCGGCCGTTGATCATCAGGATATCCGTGCGCGTCAGCCGCGACGCGAACGTGTTGGGGTCGACGATGCGCACCTTCTCCGCAAGCGTCTCGCGCGTGTAGCCCAGCCGCTTCACTTGCGCGGTGACGCGGCGCACTTCGCGCGAGCCGTTCCACAGCACCCCGGCCACGTCTCCTCCGCCCAGCACAAACCCCGCGCGCGCGAAGTTGCCGTCGACCCCGGCCGCGGTTGCGGCCACAAACGCGCCCAGGCTGATGCCGCACACGCCCAACCGCTTCCGATCGACCCAGGGCAGGGAACTCAGCCATTCCGCGGTGCGCCGCGCGTCGCACGCGCCCTGCTGCACCGCGGCCACGAGCGTGTCGATGTTCGTCGCCACGCCTGCCCGGCCCCGGCGCTTGGGCCGGCGCTGGGCGTAGTAGGGCATCTTCATGAGCGCCACGTCGATGCCCGCGGTCACGAACCCCACCGCCATGACGCGCTCGAGCGTGAAGTCGCCCGGGCCCAGGATGTGCAACAGCACGACCGCGGGCCGCTTCGCATCGCCCTTGGCCCGGAAGTATTCGCACCAAACCGTGTTCAGCTCCGCCTGTTCCGTTTGGATCGGCGACGGGAACCGGACGTCATAAAGGTCGTAGCTCCGGTCCTCGCCGCGCCACGTCGCGTCCCAGTCGAACGCTTCCGGCCGCGTGCGGTACTGCGCCAGCAGGGCCTCGACCGCGGGGTCGGGCGACGCGGGCGTGGGACGGTGGAGCGACGCGGGGACGCGGCCGGCGAGCCGCCGCGGCGCACGAGACGCCACGCCCTGCCCGGCGAGGGCGAACAACGCAAGAAGGAAGACGACGCGGCGGGGCCTTGGCTTGACGATCACCATCAATTCGAGCACCATGTTGAAGATTCGCTCGATCCGCGGGGCTCTCCGTTGGGAGCCCGGCAAGGCCCCACATTCTACCAAGTCCGCGGCCTTCGGGCGCTTTCTTGTACAATGTGACGACATGCCGGGCAGCACATTCCGGTGGCCTGAATCCGGCACAGGCCGCGGCGTGTCCGCAACGGGCGGCTCCTGCTCTCGCGAGCACGTCGGAAGCGCTCGCACCATTGGAGGTTAGAGGTCAAGACGATGTCAGCACAGCGAACCACCCGCCGCGAGTTCCTGCAAACCTCCGCGCTTGGCGCGGGTGCGCTCATGACTGGCGCGGCGCTCGCCGCGGAGCCGCGCCGCGGAGCCAAGGCGAAGCCGCCCAACTTCCTTTTCATCATCAGCGACCAACTCGGCTTGGACGCGATCCGCGCGCACGGCTGCCCGGACGTGCGCACGCCCAACATCGACCGGCTCATTGCGCGCGGGACTACGTTCATCGAGTCGCACAGCACCAACCCGGTCTGCTCGCCCGCGCGCAGTTCGCTCCTGACTGGGCGCATGCCGGTCGAGACGGGCGTGATCTCCAACGGCCGGCCGATCCATCCGAGCTGCCCCAACATGGGCCAATGGTTCCGCGAGGCCGGGTACGAGACGATGTATTGCGGGAAGTGGCACCTGCCCGGCGGCCGGCCGCCGCAAATACCCGGGTTCACCGTGTTGCCCGTGAGCGGAGGGCAGGGCGACCTCATGGACTCGCAGGTCTCGCGGCTGACCGAGTCGTACCTCAAGACGCGCGGCCGCAGCAAGCCCTTTCTTTACGTCGCGTCCCTGCTCCAGCCGCACGATATCTGCTACTGGGCGATCAAGGGCGCTACGCTCGTGCCCAAGGAATTGCCGTTCCCGCAACTCGCCGGGAAACTGCCCGAGTTGCCGCCGAACCATAAGTCTCGTCCTCCCGCGCCGCGGAAGCTGGACCAGAGATGGTACCGAAACTTCTCGGACGCGCAGTGGCGGTATTACCTCTACATCTACTATCGCCAAGTCGAAATGGTCGACGCGGACATCGGCCGCATCCTCGACGCACTCGATGCCACGGGTGAGGCCGACAACACCGTCGTCGTGCTCACGTCCGACCACGGCGAAGGCCGCGGCCGGCACATGCACGTGTCCAAGTGGTATCCGTACGAGGAAGCCGTCAAGGTGCCGCTCGTGTTCGCGTGGCCGGGCCGCATCGCGGAAGGCCTCAGGGACACGGCGCATCTCGTGTCGGGCCTCGACGTGATGAGCACCTTCTGCGACTACGCGGGCATCCGCACGCCGCCCAACGCCCGCGGCATGAGCCTGAGGCCGCTGCTGGAGCGCAAGGCCGCGGCCTGGCGCGAGTTCGTCGCGTCCGAGGAGCAGATTATCGGCCGCATGCTCCGCACGGAGCGCTACAAGTACGTGCGGTACGAGAACGATCCCGTCGAGCAGCTTTTCGACATGAAGGCCGACCCGTGGGAGATGACGAACCTCTACCACGACGCGAAGTACGCGTCGGTCATGAAGGACCATCGCAAGATGCTCGACACGTGGCTCGCGTCGCTCGCGCCGGTCGAGCCCACGCCATCGGTCGAGGGTTGGCGCCGGCGGCGCAGGAAGGGGTGACCGCCACCCGTCGCCGCAGTCGCCGGCTTCGGGGCGACGCGGGCTCCGCGCGTCACCCTCCTACTCCTCGTCTTACTCTTTGTCCTACTCTCTCTCTGCCGCTATCCGCCGTAAACGGAGAGTAAGACGAAGAGTAAGACTGAGAGTAAGACTGAGAGTAAGACTGAGAGTAAGACTGAGAG
>JAJRTI010000490.1 GCA_024278415.1 Planctomycetota bacterium
ACCTTTCTCCCGGCAGTCCCGCTCTGAAGCCCTCGGATCGTTTCCACTCTCTCAGGTGGGATGCTCAGGAACGCGTCCGCCACTTGGGGGTCGAGTTGCGTGCCCGAGACCGCCCGTATCTCCTCCCTCGCGGCGGCGTCGGACCTCGCCTTGCGATACGGCCGGTCCGCGGTGATCGCGTCGTACGTGTCCACCACTGCGAAAATTCGCGCTCCGATGGGGATGGCTTCGCCCTTGAGGCCCAAGAGGTAGCCGGCCCCGTCGAATCGTTCGTGGTGGCAAAGCGGGATCACGCTCGCCTGGCGCAAGAAGTCGATGCCTTCGAGCAACTCGCAGCCGATGGCCACGTGCTGGCGCATGATCTTCCACTCGTCCTCGTCGAGCTGGCCCTGTTTGCGCAGCACCGCGTCGGGGATGCCGATCTTGCCCACGTCGTGGAGCAGGGAGCCCTTGACCACCGCGTCGATGGCGTCCTCGCCGAGCCCTAACGCGCGCGCGACCTCTTGCGCGAACAGCGCGACGCGCTGCGAGTGGCCCCCGGTATCGTTGTCTCGCGTGTCGAGCGCGACGGCCAGCGAGTTGATCGTGCTCAGGTAGGACAACTGCACGGACTCGTAGAGTTGCGCGTTCGTGAGCGCGGCGGCCGCGTCGTCGGCAAAAACCGTCAGCATGTCCATGTCCATGCGGTCGAAGGGCTCGCCGGTGGTCTTGTTGATAAGTTGGAGCACGCCCACGACCTTGTCTTGTGCGCTCATGGGCACACAGAGCATGCTGCGGGTCTCGAAGCCCAGCTTCTGGGCGAACGCCTTGCCGGGGCCGCTGGTGAAGCGCGGATCCTTCGAGCAGTCCGGGATCATGACTGGTTTGTTGTTCTGTGCGACCCACGCCGCGATGCCTTGGCCCCGGTTGAGTTGCGCCTGGATCTCGCCCTGTAGCTCCATGAGACGATCGCGGGCCGGGCCGAGCGCGACCACGAAGTTCAGCCTGCCCTCGGAGTCCACGAGCAGGATCGAGCCCGCCTCCGTGTTGATGACGTTCTCGGCCTCCTCCACGATGTGCTCGAGCACCGCGTCCCGGTCGAGGCTGGAGTTGAGCCAACTCGCGGCTTTGCACAGCGCCTGGAGCGTCTCCGCGTGGCGCTGGCGCTCTTGCATGAGTTGGACGTTTTCAATGAGTTGCGCGGTCTGGTTCGCGATGGTCGTGACGTAGTCGGCTTCCTCCGGGCTGAACGCTCCGCCCCGTCGGTTGATCAGCTCCACTGCGCCGATGACACTGTGCCGCGTGCGCAGGGGCACGCACAGGATCGAGCGCGTCTCGAAGCCCGTGAACTGGTCGATCGCGCCGTCGAAGCGTTCGTCCGCGTTCGCATCGGGTATGATCGCGTAGCGGTTCTTGCCCACGACCCAGCCCACGACTCCCGCGTCCGCGGGGATACGCCGGTCCTTCAGATTCGCGGCCGCGTCGCCACGGGTGACCGCGAAGCGGAGTTCCCCGGCCGCGTCGTCCTTGAGGAAAATCGTGGCCGCTTCAGACGGCACCGCGCCCAGGATCATGTCCGCCACCAACTCCAGCAGGTTGGCGAGCGGCGCGTCGGTCGCAATGGCGTGGCCGACGGCTTGGAGTATGTCGAATTGGAGTTTCATGGCCGTGGCTCTGTCCCCCTGCCCGCGGCGAAGGCGAGGCGCCCTTGACGTTGGTGTACCAAGCGCTGCGAGGGATGTCAAGGACGGGGCGGTCGCCCACTGGCGACCACCGGAGCACAAGGGAACCGGTCTACTCCCCCTCCCAACTCAACGGGATCGTCGCCACGTCGCCTACCTGCACGTCGTAGTAGTAGAGCGTGTCGCCCTCATCGAATCCCTCCGCGCTCTCGACCGTCAGCTTCATGGGCGAGCCGAAGAGCATGCGCTTGATGTGCGTCGCCGCGCCGTGGCCGTTGGCCACGAGCTTGCCATCGAAGAAGCGGCTCGTGTGGCCGCTGACCCGGGAGCGTTCGTAGTCGTGGGGCACGCCGCTCTCGATAATGTTGTTCGCCGCAAGTTGGTGCACGCGTCCTTGGCCCAAGAGCAGGGGTTGGGGGCCCAGGCCGATGCGCGTGCCGCGAGGGATGCGTTTCGCCCTGTAAATCCGGTACGCGGTGTTTCGGGAGTACTTGGGGTTATTGAAGTACACGCTGGCATCGCCCATGCCGCCCGGCAGCGCGGCGTCGATCACCACCGACCGCGCGTCGTAGTCGAGCGAAACCACCTTGCCGCGCACGAAGCCGCGCTTGGGGCCGTACGGCTTGCCTGCGATCCTGACGTCCCACGCACCGCACGTCGCGATCGTCTCGACCTTGCCGCCGCGGCACGTGACGAACACCGCCGCGCCGCGCCAGGTGAGCCGGCCCGCGGCGGTCCTCGCTGCCCGCGGCGCGTCCTCCATCGCCGCGCTGAAGAAGTACTCATCCCGGCCGTCGCGGCGCACGTGCACGCCGAGCGGCGTCATGTCCGCGGCGTCGGCATCGACGGGCACTCGCTTGGCGAACTCGATCTTCGGCTGCGGCCCGGCTTGCCGCGTGTCCGCTGATCGCTCGTCCCACGGCTTCACGATGAGCGAGGCAATGCTGAAGAGGAACGCGTCGCCCTGGCACATTTCGAACCGGAATTGATGCTTGCCTTTGGCCAGCACGCGCTTGCCGAACGACACGCGCACCGGGCCGCTGACCGTTTCGTGCGTCGCGTCGAACGGCTTGCCCAGCGGGTCGCCGTCCACGAGTAGCCGCACCGTGCCGTAGCTGGGCGACCGAAGCAGTTGCGCCGCGACTTCGTAGTCGCCGGCCGCGTCGACGGACAAGTCTAAGGCCATGAAGTCCCCGGCCTGCCGGCCCTTGAGCAACACGACGCCGTAGCTGGCGAGGGGCTTCACCTCGCCTTGGCTCTCTACGATCATGCCCAGGAGTTGGTCCGCGGGCACGCCCTCCTGCTTCACCTCCACCGCGTACGGCTCCATGACCGATGCGAAGACGCTGCTCAGGTTTTCGCTGGCCTTGCGCCGAGAGATGAGATACGTCGCGGCGCGGCAGCGCGGGTAGAGGCCCGGGGCCTTGGCGAGGATCGCTTCCGTGCCTGGCTCCGGGAGCGCGTGGATGCGGAAGCGACACTGGTTGCGCCCGCCCAGTTCGAAATCCACCGCGAACGGTTTGGCGGCCTTCGCGCGCCTTGGCGCGAAGAGGAAGCCGTATCCGTTGCCCGGCGCCGGGTTCCAGTAGGGCCGGTTGGGCACGCCAATCACGTCGCCATCCATGCCGATCTTGTCGCCCCAGTTGACCTTCGGCCCGGCGAGCGATCCCGGCTCCTCCGGCCCGAACGCGACGCCCTTGGCCTCGACCGTCCGGCTCTGGACGCCGATGCCGTAGTCGTGCTGCTTGCCCCCGCGCACGCGGAACAGGTCGATGAGGTACTGGTCCTTGCCCTGGCCCACGAGCGCGACCGTGCGCCGGTACTGCGTCACGCCCTGCTTGCCGTAGCTCAACGGGGAGTCGGCCTCGACGATCTTGATGCTCGGCAGTTCGGCGAACAGGCGGAGGCTGCCGCCGGAGCCCGGGCCGCTCTGCGTCTTCTCGTTCACGGTCACGATTGTGTGCGCCGCGGTTTGGCTCGCCCAGCCGGTCTGGCAGTGCGTGCTCGCCAGGCCGTAGCCGATCTCGTACGTGAGCTGCCAGCCCTTGCCGTAGTAGATGAGGCCAAGGTCGTCGTAGTCGCCGTGGTTGAGCGACGGCCCAAACCGCAGCAGCGCGGCCTGCGCGTCGGCCACCTCGCCGTCGCGCAGGATTGCGATGCCTTTCTGTCCCAGGAACCAGGAGCCGAAGATGCGACGACGGAGGTCGGGAGCGAGGTCGGCCGCGTGGCCGGCCGCGACCGGCTCCGCGTTGTAGAGCAGCCAGCGTTTCATGCGTGAGGCCAGCCGCGCCTTGGGCACGTCGCCCTTCGCGAGGAACTGAAGGATCCCGGCGAACTCGCCCTTCGCCTCGCCCGTGCATCCGGCGAAGAGCCACTCCGCGTACTTGTAGTCCGTCGCCGAGTACGGCTGCGCGCGCTGGAGCGAGAAGCGGTTGTCAGGGCCGGCATCGCCAAAGTTGGGCGCGTGCCCCGCGCACTGCATGACCAGGTCGGGCAGGTAGTAGAAACTGCGCATGCGCGGGTCGGCGAACAGGTCCACGCCCTTCGGGTAGCGCTTCGACCGCCAGTAGCGCAGCGGCTCGACGAACGTGAGGTACAGGTTGCGCGCGTGCAGCGCGTAACCGAGCGCGGTCTCGTAGTACCGGCCGTCGCGGTCCGCGTTGTTGCCGAGCATTGCGTAGATCGAGAACGGGCTCTCGACTGAGTGGCGCACGTACTCCGGGATGCCCAGCAGCGCGCCCACGGCAAGCGCGCCGCGCATGTAGTCCGCGTGGCCGTTGTGGAGCTTCCCGGAGAAGCTCTTGGCGTAGCAGTAGTACGCCGCGTCCTGCATCAGGTTCAGGTCCACGTTCTCTCGCCGCGTCATGCCCTCCCACGACTTGCCGCGAGCGTCCCGGGTGCCGACGGCCCTGTTCTGAGGCCACGGTTGGGGCGGGAAGGTCTTCTCCACCTGCGGCCGCACGGACGGCTTGTCGAGCGCGG
>JAJRTI010000003.1 GCA_024278415.1 Planctomycetota bacterium
CGCTGTTCCGTATTGCGTATTGCGTATTCGGATCGCGATTCGAGATACGGAATACGCAATACGGAATACCCTGCCAAGAGTGCGCGCACACCACGCAACATCTTGTTTTCCATACCAGTTCCGGATGGCTAAGGCACTAAATCCGCGCGCTCTGCTTCTTGAACTCCTTCGCACTATACACGATCACGAAGTCATCGACGCCCACGGCCTCGCGGATACGCTCGATGACCTCCTCGCACTCCGAGTCCGTGTGCCCGTGGACGACGGTGTACATGTTGTACGGCCATTCGTCGGTCGTCTCGCGTTCGTAGCAATGCGTGACCTCCTCGAACGCGGCCATGCGCTTGCCGACGGCATCGACTTGGTCCGCCGGCACGCGCCAGGCGCACACCGCGTTGGACGTGATGCCGACCTTGCGGTGTGCGAGGGATGCAGCGATGCGGCGCACGACTCCGCGGTCCATGAGCGCGCGCAGGCGCGAGACAAGTTCCTCCTCGGTTATGTCCAACACAGACGCGGCGTCGGCGAACGGCGTGAGCGTGTTGGGCAAGCCGTCGTAGAGGAAGTCGAGTATCTTCACGTCGGTGGGGTCGATCATGTCAGCCATCCACGTCTCCGTCCTCAAGAATCGGGAACCGCACGCCGACCTTGAACTTCTTGGTCGCGCGCAGACTGCGGATCTTCACACCGAGCGCTTCGGACATCTCCTGCAGCTCGCGGGTGAGCAAATCCTCGCTCAGCGCGGTGTAGGTGAACCAGATGTTGTACGGGATGTCGCGGCCCTTGCCCTGGCGCAGGTAGCTGTGCGTCACACGCGGATGCTGGCTGACGGCCTCGCCCACCTCGTCGACGCGCTCGGCGGGCACGCGTATGACCGCGAGCGTGCTTGCCCGGCCCAGCGCGTCCTGATCGAGGATGGGGCCCATGCGCCGAATGATGCCGTCGTCGCGCAGACGCGTGACTCGGCACAGCACGTCCTCCTCATCCAGTCCCAGTTCTTCCGCGACCACGCGGTAGGGCCTCTGCGCGAGCGGCAATTCTTGCTGGAGCCGGTCGAGGATGCGGCGGTCGGTTGAGTCCATGGTTAGGCCAGCCTCTGTGATACGAGTTGCTGCACGAGTTTGCCATCGACTTGGCCTTTGTATTGGCCCATGATTTTGCCCATGACCTTGCCCATGTCGCGCGGGGTCTCCGCGCCCGTCTCAGCGATGGTCTGGTCGACGAGTTGTTCGACTTCTTCAGCAGAAAGCTGCTGGGGCAGGTATTTCTCCAGCACCGCGAGTTCGGCCTTCTCTTGGTCCGCGAGGTCTTGGCGGCCGTGCTGCTCGTACTGTTGGATGGACTCCTTGCGGCGCTTCACGTTGCGCTGCACGAGCCCGATGAACTCGCCTTCCGTCAGGCCGTCTTTCTTCTCTTTGCCGGCCACGAGTTCCTTCTTCGCGTCGGCCATGAGCATGCGCAACGTGGACGTAGCGACGGCGTCCTTGCTCTTCATGGCCGCCGTCAGGTCAGCTTTGAGTTTGTCGAGCATAGTGGTTCTCCTCCATGTCCAGTTGCCCGTAGCCGAACTCGCCAGAGTTCGGGCGGGGTCGAGCATGCACCTCGGCGCCGATTACTGATTACTGATTACTGATTACTGCGTCACTGCGTCACTGCGTCACCCCGGCCCAACCACATCCGCGACGCGATCGGTATTCGGCTTGCGGATGATGCCACGCTCGGTGATGATGCCCGCGATGTGCGTTGCGGGGGTCACGTCGAACGCAGGGTTATACACGTGCACTCCATCGGGCCCGGTCTGCCGGCCGAAGCCATGGGTGACTTCTTTGGGATCGCGCTGCTCGATGGGGATCGTGTCGCCGGTCTTGAGCGTCATGTCGAACGTGGACACAGGCGCGGCCACGTAGAAGGGGATGCCGTGGTGCTTGGCAAGCACGGACACGCTGTACGTGCCGATCTTGTTCGCCGCGTCGCCGTTGGCCGCAATACGATCCGCGCCGACGATGACGCAATCAATGCGGCCCTCCTTCATGACCTGGCCGGCCATGTTGTCGCAGATGAGCGTCACGTCGATGCCGGCGTGCTTCAGCTCCCAGGCGGTGATGCGCGCACCTTGGAGCAGCGGCCGCGTCTCGTCGGCGTACACGTGAATCTTCTTGCCCTGCTCGTGCGCGGCGAACATGACCGCGAGCGCGGTCCCGTAGTCCGCGGTCGCGAGGCCGCCGGCGTTGCAGTGGGTGAGGATCGAATCGCCGTCCTTGATGAGCGCCGCGCCGTTTTGGCCGATCTGACGGCAGATGGCCTTGTCTTCCTCGATGATCGCCTTGGCTTCGTCGAGCAGAATCTGCTTCAACTCTGGCACGGACGCGCCCGGCTGGGCTTGCGCGGTGGCGAGCATGCGCTCCAGCGCCCAGAACAGATTGACCGCGGTCGGCCTGGACGTGGCGAGGTAGTCCGTCGTCTTCTTCAGATCCTGCATGAACTCCGCGTGCGTCTTGGCCTCGCTGTGGCGCACGCCCAGCACCGTGCCCATCGCGGCCGCGCAGCCGATGGCCGGCGCGCCGCGCACCTTGAGCACCTTGATCGAGTCCCACATCTCCTCGACCGTGTCGTTGTAGATGAACTTGAACTCGGTGGGCAGGAGCGTCTGGTCCACGAGCTTGGCTCGCCCGTCGAGCCCGCCTTCCCATTCAATCGTCGGCACTGGCACGGGGGAATCTCCCAGATGATCGATGTCGCCGAGCCCAGCAGAGCCCGGGCGGCGAGGACATGAACCCAGGGTGCGATGCGCCCTAGGGCGTAGAATAGATACCGGTGCTGGCGCATCCGTATCGGCTCTAAGCCATTGTAGCGGCCCGGGCCAAGACCGACAAGCTGGATGCGGCCTTGTTCGCACTGTTGCTGCGGCCGGTCTGATTCCCCCACGCGTGCACTCCAGCCGGGCCGTTCCAGCAGCTTCGGGGCGTGGCGCGGCGCCGGCTCACGTGGTGGGCCGGCAAAGCCAAAAACCAGGTGCGGTCGTTGCTGGCGTCTCGCAACATCCGTCCCCCGGTCGAGGCGCTCTTCTCCAGAGGGGGTTTCCCGAGGCGGAGCCCTTGGCGGCTCTCCACGGCATTGGAGTATACTCGGCCTTGTTGATCGCAGCCGAATCACCGCTTCCTTCGGAGGAGCACCATGCCCACCATGTCACAGCAACTCAGCCAGCCAGCCATCAAGGACCTCGGCGAGCCACAGCACTTGGAGCCTATCTTCGCCGACGGCCAAGAGCCTACGGTCGACGCGTGGGAAGGCCGTCTGAGGCCGAGACTCCTCGAACGCTGGGCCGCGGTCATCGGCGAGCCGTCGTTTGGCGACTTCGACCGGGCCGCGGAAGTCATCGAACGGTTCGAGGCCCCATTCTTCAACGGCACGCTCATTCGCCAGCCGACCGGGCCAGGGCTCTGCCAGACGCTCCTGCTCATGGAGCCCAAAGACACGCCGGAGGGACGCGATGGGGAAGCCGCAATCCCTCCCTCCAAGGGGGGGAACCCAAGGGGGGGTAGTCCCGACGGCAGCCGCTCGACCCTCCCGTGCCGACCCCCCTGTAGTCCCCCCTGGAAGGGGGGACGCGGATCGCATCGTGCCCCCGGAGCACCACGCCCCGGCGCGATCGTGCCGTTCTACCATCCCGACCTCATGGCCGGCTTCGACCTGGAGACGCGCGAGCCGAAGACTGAGCGGCCCAACGTGCACTTCGGCCGGCATCTCGTGCAGCAGGGCTACGTGGTCGTGTGCACGGAAGCGTTCCCATACAACACCGTGCCCGAGCCGGAGGATAGCGCTGGATTTGCGTGGTGGCAGGCGGGAGCAGACAAGCTCCTTGCAGACAACCCCAACTGGACCGGCATCGGCAAATTGATCTGGGACACAAGCCGCGCAGTGGACCTGCTGCTGGAGCAACCGCACGTCGACGCGGAGCGCATCGTCTGCATGGGCCACTCGCTCGGCGGCAAGATGGCCTTCTACACGGCCGCGTTCGACGAGCGCATCAAGGCCGCGGTCGCGTCCGACTTCGGCATTGGGTGGAGCTTCACGAATTGGGACGCACCGTGGTATTTTGGCGGACAGATCCGCGACGGAGGCTTCATGCTCAACGGCCACCACGCGCTTGCGCTCCTCGCGCCGCGCGCGTTCCTCGCCATCGCCGGCGAGGCCGACCGGCCCGAGAGCTGGCAGCACATCAACGAGGCGAAGCGGGTGTACCGCCTCTACGGCAAGGAGGACGCGGTGGGCTGCTTCCTGCACATGACCGGCCATCAGCCAACGGACGAGTCCATCGTCGCCGCGTACAAGTGGCTGGCGGAGCAGTTTGGTTTGCCGGAGCGGGAGTGGAGTTTGGGGGTGTGATTCCCCTCGTTCAGGCGCCGGACGTCCATGTCCAGCACCGCCGCGGTGCGCGCCAGACGCGTCGCCGCATGCGCCAGCATGCGGGGGGGCAAGCGATCCTCAGATCGTCCGTATTCTGGCGAATGCGGCTACCGGCCCGCGCCAACGGTCGCCTTGTGACTCCACCTCACTTGCCCCATTGGTCAACCTTCGCCAAGAGATTCCCAGTGGTGATTAGCCTCCCGGCCTCCGCATCTTCGATCCCATCAAGGACCTGGACCAGGAAGTGCACCACGCACATGATGTCCTCGGCAGTGGCTGAGTCTGGCAGTTTTTCCAGCCTCTGGATCACGGCTTCCTTCAGTAGTGTCATGGGGTTCTCCGGCTCACAGCGAAAACCGAACAACGACAACCGAAAACCCAGTCATCCGCCCAGCGCGATCGCCGCCTCCGCGACCCGCCAGCGCCAGTAGTCCATGGTGCTCTTGTCCCAGTCGTTGCCCGGGTCGGAGTAGGTTTCGTTTACTGCTGCGCGCAGCTCCTTGAGCACCTGCCGCGCCTGCTTCGCGGCAGGCGAGCCCTTGGCCGCGGACGCGAGGCGCTCCTGCAGGAGCTGGACGTAACGGTAGTCGTCCACACCCTCGCGCTGCACGAGCATGCCGATAGACGGCAGCACCTGCCAGTCCGGCGTGTAGCGGCAGTCGCAGGAGACCCGCGCACCCGAGGGCAGCGCGACGTAGGGGTCGGACTTGTCGCCGTCGTAGCTAAACGACCACTGCGCACGCAGGATCGCCCCCACGCGCCACGGGTAGAACCCGTAGCTGAACCGCGTCGCACCCAAGTTGTAGAGCCCCAGCGTGCAGCCGTGGTCGCGGATCTCTCGGATCGTCTCCGGGGTGAGCGGGTACGCGCGGTTGGGGATGACGATGTCCGCCTCGCTCAAGTATTC